>NZ_JBQZXC010000088.1:0-15352 GCF_053555815.1 Shigella sp. SIG6
CCGTTATGTGCCATTTTTTTAGTGCAGAAACGGAGTTTTCGGAAAAAGAAAAGGCGGCATTGCTGCCGCCTTAATTTTAACTCGCCTGGGAAGGCGCTTCGTCTCTTCCTGGAAGCGTTTCAGGGAGTTGCGGCGCAAATCCTCGCAGGCCGACGACGTGAACATGTTCGGTATTCTGGAAGACTTTACGTACCAGTTTATAGGTGGTGCCTTTTTCCGGACTGATATTTTCCGGCGCTGCGATGATGAGCTGCATTTGCAAACGTTCACACAATTCAAACAGCGTGGCGATAGAACGAGCATCCAGTCGCGCTGCTTCATCGAGGAACAGCAGGCGGCAAGGAGAGATATCTTTACCGCGCAGGCGGCGAGATTCATCTTCCCAGCTTTGTACCACCATCACCAGAATCGACATACCGGTACCAATCGCCTCACCGGTCGACAATGCACCAGACTCTGCGCGCAACCAACCATCGGAACCACGGTTAACCTCAACTTCCATTTCCAGATAGTTGCGGTAATCCAGCAGTTCTTCGCCAATGGTCTGCGGCGTGCGCTGCCCCATATCAATCTGCGGATTAAGACGCTGATACAATTTCGCCAACGCTTCCGAGAAGGTCAGACGGTTGCTGTTAAACAGATCCTGATGCTGCTCGTGCTGTTCAGAGAGCACATCCAGCAGCATGGCGTGCGTTTCACGCACGTTCACGTTGAGACGCACGCTGTTCACCTGACCAAACGATACGTTCTGCAACCCCTGGTTGAGCATACGGATACGGTTCTGCTCGCGCTGAATGGTTTTGCGAATGATGTTCGCCACGCTGCGGGAACTGATCGCCAGTTTCTGTTCACGGGAGGTTAATTCTTCGGTCAGACGGCTAAGTTCAATCTCCATCTGTTCGATAGCTTCCACCGGATCATCGGTACGAATAATATCCTGACGAATACGTTCACGCAGATGCTGATAAACCGCCACGAAGAACTGAATTTTACGCTCCGGACGTTTCGGATCTTCCGACATGCGCAGCACGTCGCGCAGATGTTCGTTATCCGCCACCGCCAGACGCAGCGCACCTAACGCCTTATCCGACATGGAACGCAAATCATCAGCGGAGAGATAAGCCAGCTCACGACGGTGTAAGCGGCGCTCAACGCCGTTATCTTTCACCATGCGCATCACCGCACACCAGCCCGCTTTGGCGGTCACTACCTGCTCGCGCATCTCAAAGTAATCCCGCTCCAGCTTGCGCAGTTTGCGGGTCAGGTTGTCCATCTCCGCTTCGCAGAAGGTAAGCGCTTTTTCCAGTTGATTGCGGCGTGAACGGTTATTGCTCAGTTGCGCATGCAGCTCGTCACGGCGAATACGCGCCCGCTCTTCTGCCCCGCTATCAGCACGCACGCCGATATCCTGCAATTCACGTTGCAGATCGTTGAGTAGCTCTTTTTTGGTGTCGTAAGAACTTTTCAGCGAAGCCAGCACCTGGTTGTACTGACTCAACTGCGCTGCGTGACCGCGCAACGCTTCGCGAGCGCGGGTACGCTCCGCTTCCGCCTGTTCCAGACGTTCACGCAGTTTTTCGTTGAGATCGCTGTTACCGCTAAGCATTTCTGCCGAGTCAGAATAGCTAAAGTGCGCACGACGCTGCACCACTTCCGTCAGGGCAAACGCTTGCTGACGGGCATCGCGCTGCATCTGCTGAGAGTACGCGTAATCTTCTTTTAACTGTTCGAACTGTTCCGGGTCGCTCTGCAATACCGAAACGATCGGTTCCAGTTTCGCCAGTTGATTGCCAAACTGCTGAACAAAACGCGCGGCTTCCTGGGCTTCATCCAGACGTTCGCGGATTTCATCGACGCGATCCGCCAGGCTGTCATCGGCCAACAGGTTGAGACGCGGCAGAATGCGGTTCAGCGCCGTAACGCCTTCTTTCGCCTGCTCAAACTGAATACGCTGCTGCTGGTTATCATTTTCATGATTACTCAACGCCCGCTCCAGTTCGACTCGACGGCTGTTCAGTTGACGGATTTCTGCTTCCGGGTCAGACTCAAACGCCACCGCCAGATGACTGCCGATAAAGCGGCTGAACGCCTGATGCAGACGCTGGGTTTTCTGTACATCAAAGGAAAGCATGGCGAAGCGTTCGGAAAGCACTTCACGCTCGGCATGGAGGCTTTCAATACGGCTTTCACGCGCAGCACGACCAAACAGCGGCACTTCCGGGAAACGTGAATAACGCCACTGTCGATCGGCGATTTTCACCACCACCGCTTTTTCCAGCTCATCAACGCTGAACACGCTATCATCGAATGACTGCGGATCCCCTTCGATCAAATAGAGATCTTCCGGGCAATCGGTCAAGCCTTCCAGGTGTTCGGTTACCTGTGACAGATCTGGCACCACGATGGCGTGGCGTGACGGGCCATACAGAGCCGAGAAGTACGGCGCATCTTCCAGGCTAACGTCGTCATAAATTTCTGACAGCAGCACACCACCAAAACGCTCCGCCAGCGCGTTCAGACGCTGATCTTCAGAGCCGCCAGGCTGGCTTAAACGTTCGATCTCTTCATCGACGGCGTTTTTGCGCGCGCCTACTTCATCGCGTTCAACAATCGCCTCGCGCTCACGCTCCAGCAACTGTTGCAGATATTCAGTGACGTCCTGGCTGGAGGAGAACTCTTCGCCGCACTGTTCACTCAACTGGTTGAGACTGTTTTGCGCTGCCAGCCAAACCGGTGCACGCTGCATCAAACTCTGAATGCGAGACTGCAGCTGTTCCTGTTCCTGCCGCAGTGCCATCCGCTCTTCACGGGCGTTAGATACGCTATCGGAAAGAGAGGCAATGCGTGCTTCCAGCTCCTGATGCAGAGCTTCCAGTTCATCAATATCAAAATTCTTGCCCTGACGTTTGCAGAAATCTGCCAGCAGACGCTCAGCTTCTTGCTGCTCACGCAGACGCTGTTCCAGTTCGCTTAAGCGCATCCGCAACGGCTGAACCTGCTCTGCCAGGTGACGCTGATCAACCCCTTCGCGCAATAGTTCGCGAGCGACATCCCACGCCTCGTTACGCGCCAGCGGGCCGTTGATTGCCACCACCAGCTGATAAGCCTGCTCAAACTGGCTGTGCGCGGTTTGCGCCATGCTCATTTTCTGCTCAAAAGAGAGCATTTTTTCAGTCGCTTCCAGCTCTTTCGCCTGGAAGGTTTCCAGCCATTCGGCGGCGCTGTCGGCGGTTAAGTCCGGCAGATGGCACAGTTCTTTGGCACAATTAAGCGCAGCAATTGCTTGGTTATACTGGATCGCGCGCGTTTGCTGGACGTCCAGCGCCTGCTGGTAGTCAGCAAGCTGGCTTTTCAGCTCGTCCACTTCCAGTTCGGCAGCTTCCGCGCGAGCCTCATTCTCTTCCTGGCGTTCGATGGCTTCTGCCACCACTTCATTTTGCTCTTCCAGACGGATCTGCAGCTCATCGAGATCCACTTCGTAGCGTTCGATCTTCTCCTGCTGACGCAATGCGGTTTGCACCAGGTTCAGGTGATCGCTGGCCGCCTGATAATCCGCTTCCAGATCGCCTTCGGCACCGTTGTGCTCTGCCAGCTCACGCGCCATATCGACGTGTTTGTACTGCTCAGCCGCCAGTTGCTGACGCGAAGTATGTAGCTCGCGACGAAACTCCAGGGCTTTGTCGAGATGGACACGGCGCTCGTTGGCGTGACGCATGTAGTCCGCCGCCACGTAGTTGGTAGCTTCGCTGATCAGATGCTTAAACAGGTCACGGTCCGACTGGGTGACACGAATCGCTTCCAGCGTCATGCGGTTTTCACGCAGCGCCGCTTCCATGTCCTGGAACGCTTTACGCACGCCGCTGTTTTCCGGCAACAGGTAGTCGCGCAGAGAACGGGTAATGGCACTGGAGATCCCGCCATACAGCGAAGCTTCGATCAGACGATAGAATTTGCTACGGTCAGATGCGGAGCGCAGACGACGCGCGATGATGCCCAGATCGAACATCAGCGAGTGGTAATCGGTAATGGAGTTGAACTGTTTAAACTGCACGCCTTCCATCGCCTCGAGCTTGTCTTTCAGCTCGTTAAGCGGCAGCACGCGCGCCTGGCGTTCGTTCAGGGTTTCGGTCACCAGCTGTGTCGGCTGCACCGACATCGGCAGTCCCTGAATGGCAAATGGTTTGATATCCACTTTACGATCGCGTCCGGCAACCTGTTGCAGACGCACACCGACCACCACGCGCTGGTGGCGCGAGTTAATGGTGTCGAGCATCGAATAACAGACACCCGCTTTCAGCTTACCGTGCAGACCTTTATCGCGCGAACCGCTGGTGGCCCCGGCTTCCGTAGTGTTACGGAAATGCAGCAGGGTCAGGTCGGGGATCAGCGCCGTAACGAACGCCGCCATCGTGGTGGATTTACCCGCCCCGTTACCGCCGGAAAGCGTCGTGACCAGCTCGTCAAGGTCAAAAGTTCGGGCAAAAAAGCCGTTCCAGTTAATCAGCGTCAGTGAGCGAAATTTACCGCGTTCAATCATTATTCTTCCTCTCCGCTATCTGGCTGACTCTCTTCGGTTTCATCGTTGAGTTGCAGATGATTTTCAATCGGCATTGCTTCGCCATCACGAATCAGGCGACGCTGTGCTTCACGGGGATCGTCGCCAGCACGCACATCGGCTCCGAAGCGGAACACCGATTCGGTAATGCGGAACTTGCTGCTGTCGTGGCCCATAAACCACACCATGCCTAAACGACGCAGACGGTTGAGCGAAGAACGTACTTTCTCCTGCAACTTCTGACGGTCAACGTCTGAACCGGTTGAACGGTTGTTCACCAGTTTCAGCAGTTTCGCTTCATCGGCCAGGGTGAGCAGTTCGTCGTACAGTTCCTGCTGGGTGAAAATCCCCTCATTCGCCAGCCGTTCCGGGCTGAGATAGAGATAACAGAGGATTTTCCCGACCATCATATCCAGTTCCGACAAGACGGAACGCGGGATAAGAGTGGTGGAACGTGGGCGTAAATAGAAGAACCCTTCCGGTGCGCGAATAAGCTCAACGTTATAACGCGCGTAAAACTCTTCCAGATATTCCTGAAAATCCATCAGGAATGCATGATTATCCAGTTCGTCGAGGCCAATATGGCGGCCTGAACGTAAGGCGCTGTCCAGCGCCGGAAATAACGGATTCGCCAGCGCCTGCGCCAGCTTAACCGGCATCACTTGTTCAATATTTGTCGATGACATGCGCCTGTACCTTGGCTCCGTAATCATTAATCGGCTGCCATTTCGCTGGCAGTCCGGTGAAATCTGCTTGCGCTACGCCAAGACGTACCGCCTGATCAATAACAATACGCGCAACGTCAAAGTGACGTGCACACGGATACTGTGACAGATATTCGCGTACCACCAGACCAAGATCCAGCGGCACTTGTCTGGTTTTGTACACGGCAAGTTGTTCTTCGATGATCGCCGCCAGCTGTTCGCGGATCTCGTTAAACTCTTCGTATTCCAGATCCTCAGGAAGTTCCCCAGTCACTTCTTCATCGCGCAGTGCCATCTCTTCGTCACGCATATCCAGCAGACGATCGGCATTGGCATAAGTTAGCGCCCACGGCTCATCAAAATAGGTTTGTACCGACTGACGTAACCGCTGAGCAAAGACGCGGTTTTTATCCATATCGATCGCGGTACGAATAAATTTGTGTACGTGGCGGTCGTAGCCAATCCACAAGTCGATGGATTGCTGGCCCCAACTGATAATACGATCGAGTTTGCTCTGCAGATCGAACACCAGACGATCGACGAAATGCAGATCGTCATGGGTCATCGTCGCATCCTGAATGCGCAACAGATTAGCCTGCAATTTGTCGCCTGCCGCTTCCAGCGTATCCTGCAATTCACGCAGCGTTCCGGAAGTTTCCGAAAGCAACAATTCACAGCTGGAAATCGCCGCCCGCCAGTCTTTGTTCAGCAACTGGGCGATATCGTCCTTCACCTGCTGCTGCTGTTCGTCCATCAGACGTTGCGTCAGGTCGATACTGTCGAAAATTTCTGCTACCGAATATTTCAGTGGCGCATAGACATTACGGTGCCAGTGAAATTCATCACCGCCCTCTTCGGCGGCATCTGCTGCGCGTTTGAGCTCACCCGCCACAATCGACAACTGCATAGAAAGACGCAGCGTAGAAAACTCGCGCTGACGGATGTAGTAGTCAGTAATGCCGATGCCGAGCGGCGTCAGACGGTAAATTGCGTTCCCTTCCGCCTGCTCGCTGGTAAAGCGGTTCAGCAGACGTTGACGCACCATGTCGTTGATCGCGTTATTGGCGCGCACGCCGATGGTTTCGCTGGTTTGCTCAAACGCATCACTCACATGGCGGAATGCATCCACCAGCTCGCCTTCACTCATCTCACCATCCAGACGCTCGCCGTTCAGCGTGGCAACCGCCAGCAGAAAAGAGAGTCGGTCTACCGGCAGCGAGATGGAGAAGTCATTTTTTCTGGCCCAGGCAACCAGTTCGGGGACTGTCTGGGAAAATTCACTCATACTTTATCCTTGCTCTGCGGTTTGCGCGCGGTGACATGAATATAACGCCCTAGGGTAATATACGGTTCCTGACGGCAATAACGCGTTTCTAATTCAAGTAATGCTTCATAGCAGTCGCGCTGCTGGTGCTTCTCGCGCAGATAATCATGAAACACGCGAACGCCTGTCTTACCCATAATTTGCCAACCAGCTTCTTCCAGCCACAGATAAACCTGCGCCGGGTCGCGTGGATAATCTGGCGAAAGCGTCCGTTTTTTCTTTTTCGGCATTCCCGCCTGCACGTAATCAAAATTCCCGGCGACCATGTTATGCATCAACAAACCATGCGCATTGTAGAACATTAACGACAACACTCCGCCTGGACGCAACACTGACCACAGGGTCTGCAATACACTGCGGGGATCGGCCACCCACTCGAGCACCGCATGGAACAATATCAGATCAACGGGCGTTTCCAAATGCGAAGCAACATCCTGAGCGGCGCAATGTATAAATTGCATGTTGTCGCTCACACCTTTTGCTTCTGCCGCCTGTTTTGCGCGGTCGATCATCTGCGCAGAAAGATCGCATAAAATAACCTGATGCCCGCGCTCGGCCATTTTGATTGCGGTCTGCCCTTCTCCGCCGCCAGCATCCAGCACACGCAGTTTTTGCGGGCCCATTTCCGCCAGCACGCGATCGAGATCCTGCCACAGAATAGCCTGTCGAAGCTGCCCTTTGGTGGTGCCGTAAATGTTACGGGAAAACTTTTCCGCAATATCATCAAAATTGCGATCCTGCATTGCTTTCTCCACCGGTTGGCTAAGACGTTTTCTGATAAAGACGCTATTTTGTCACAGCCACGGCGAGAATGAACCCGTCTGGTGTAATATCGCTGGCGATCCCTTGCTATATGGTTAAAAAAGGAACCAGAAAGGATGCTTTTTACACTGAAAAAAGTGATTGGCAATATGTTGCTGCCACTTCCGCTGATGTTGTTAATTATTGGCGCTGGCCTGGCGCTGCTGTGGTTTAGCCGTTTTCAAAAAACCGGGAAGATTTTTATTAGCATTGGGTGGCTGGCACTCTTGTTATTGAGTTTGCAACCGGTCGCCGACCGCCTGCTGCGTCCCATCGAAAGCACCTATCCGACATGGAATAATTCGCAAAAAGTGGACTATATCGTGGTGCTCGGAGGTGGTTATACCTGGAACCCGCAGTGGGCACCGAGCTCTAATTTAATCAATAACAGTCTGCCACGCCTGAATGAGGGTATCCGTTTATGGCGCGAAAATCCGGGTTCAAAACTGATCTTCACGGGAGGCGTAGCAAAAACCAATACGGTGAGTACAGCGGAAGTAGGTGCCAGAGTTGCGCAATCGCTGGGCGTACCGCGCGAGCAAATTATCACCCTGGATTTGCCAAAAGATACCGAAGAAGAAGCTGCGGCAGTGAAACAGGCGATTGGTGACGCCCCTTTCCTGCTGGTGACCTCCGCATCACATCTGCCGCGGGCGATGATCTTTTTTCAGCAGGAAGGGTTAAATCCGCTACCAGCCCCGGCGAATCAGTTGGCCATCGACTCGCCGCTTAATCCGTGGGAACGGGCAATCCCTTCTCCGGTCTGGCTGATGCATAGCGATCGTGTTGGCTATGAAACGCTTGGCCGCATCTGGCAGTGGCTGAAAGGTCCGTCAGGCGAGCCACGGCAAGAGTGATTTTGATGCCAGATCGAAGTTGCGCCGACTAAATCGTCCGGTATTAACCAGTTGCGCAACTTCATCCCATAACACATACAACCAACGCCGCCAGATGAACGACTCCGCCACTGGCGCGCGTTGAAGGTAACTCCAGAGCAAATCTTCCGCCAGAGAATTATCCATTAGTCGGAACAGTTCGTATTCTCGCGGTGCCCAAAGCATTAGTCCCGGCCCGACCATCGCCAGTAACTGATCGCTGCGCGAATCTTTCAGCATGCTGCGTAAACAGAAGTTACCGTGAATCAACACACAATTGTCGTTAAAGCCTTCAAATAATGCCGGGAGACATTCGCGAGTGCGAAACAGGATCCGCTTATCCTGCATCGTCAGACCGGTGTTATTGAACTGATTGAGCGTGGTCCATAGCACTTCAACATGTTGCCGGTACCATGAGGGCCAGAAATTTTCCTGAGTATTGTCGACCGCGCCGACGCAACCGCGACTGTCCTGACGGTGCCAGGCCAGTAAGGCTTCAACGATTTGGTCTTTGAGCTGTTCCCAGCGTTCTGGTGTTCGGGCTGGTGCCTCCACCGAAACACCACGCATCCGCTCCAGTAGCAGGACATCAGGGCCGGGGTGTTCTTCATGCGTCATCACACCATAAATAGTCGGCATACGGACAGTCCCACTTCTTGCCAGCATGGTGGTTTTCCATGCCAGTTGTCGGGCTTTTCCGGGCGTACTAAAGCTTCTTGCCATTAACGGCATTGGGTTTCCCTGGCTGTCATACAAAGCCCACAACGCCGTATCCGCTTTTTCATTGACGCACTCAATACGACTGAGTTTTTCGCCCAGTAAATGGCTTAATTCGGCACGCAGCTGTTCCATTCAGATTACCCTCATAAAAGCTACTGCTTTCATAATGAGCGCCAATATAAAAGATGTCACCTGAATGAGATCAATTGTTGAAAAGAAAAATTGAGGAAAATCGTAACGGTACGACACTCCTCCCAAAATTGGCTGAAGTGTCGTGAAGTGAAATTAGCGCATTTCAGCGCGAACGCGCTCAAGATCTTCAGGGGTATCCACACCTGTGCCAGGAACTTCCTGAGCAACAGCAACATGGATTTTTTCGCCGTACCACAGAACACGAAGCTGCTCTAACATTTCGATGTGTTCTAACGGACTTGCCTGCCAGTTGACGTAACGACGGATAAAGCCTGCACGGTAGCCATAAATACCAAGATGACGCAGGAAGTTATCGCCAACGGTTTCAAGGCCTTCTGCAAAACGATCACGATCCCAAGGAATGGTGGCACGTGAGAAGTACAGTGCATACCCTTCAGCGTCGAGAACCACTTTCACCGCATTCGGGTTAAACGCTTCTTCCGCATTGTGGATTGGCACCGCCAGAGTCGCCATACCCACCTGACGCTGAGCGAGGTTATCAGCAACCTGACGAATGATTGTCGCAGGGATCATCGGTTCATCACCCTGCACATTAACGATCACCGTGTCGTCGCTGAATGCGCATTTTTCGACAACTTCCGCCAGACGTTCTGTTCCTGACTGATGATCGGCGCGCGTCATACATACTTCACCGCCAGCGGCTTCAACGGCGCGGGCAACATCCTCATGATCGGTTGCCACGATGATGCGCTCGGCACCTGATTCACGCGCGCGTTCAAGAACATGAACAATCATGGGTTTGCCGTTAATATCAACCAATGGTTTACCGGGCAGACGCGTGGACGCGTAGCGCGCGGGAATAATGACCACAAAACTCATGATTTACTCTCATCAGCAGTCAGCACGCGGGCTTCCGTTTCCAGCAACACTGGAATGCCATCGCGGAGCGGGAAAGCCAGGTTATCCAGTTTGCAAATAAGCTCTTGTTTTTCCTGGTTATACCAAAGTTTTCCGTTGCAAACCGGGCAGGCAATGATTTCAAGCAAACGATGATCCATAGTTCCTCCAGATGGATCGGGTTATGAATGCATAAATCTTATCATAATCATTTATGCGACGGGGTCTATTTCCCAGCCAGTGCGGCAATCAGTAAAGAGACCTTGCGAGCAGCGTCCTAATGTCACCCGCGTTGCCTGCTGCCAGCTCGCGAAATCAGTAATCGCCTGACGTAACCCTTTTTGCAGCATTGTCGTTGGTTTAATGCCTTCCTGTAACCACAGAGAGATAACTTCAAGGATGCCTGTCTGGCGATGCATTTTGGCATCCATTCGCCCAACTAATTGCCCACGATGTAATAATGGCAGAACAAAATAGCCATACTGGCGTTTCGGCGCTGGGGTATAGCACTCCAGCCGGTAGCTAAAATCAAAAAGCTGCTCTGCGCGTTTGCGATCCCAGACAACAGGATCAAAAGGCGAAAGTACCGCGCTGTGCGTTGCAGTGAGCTTTCCGGCCAGCGCACGCTCGAGTAGCGGCAGCAAATCAGCATGCAGCCAAAGATTGCCCAATTTTTCAACATGCACAGCAATGATTTGCTGCTGTTCAGCCCTCGCTTCGCGCCACGCCGCCAGTGCCGGACGTTTCAGCCGATAGTAATCTGCCAGCCACTGTTCGCGGAATATTCCCAGGCTACGCGCACTGTTATCCAGCATGATGATTTCTGCTTCTGTTTGCGAAACGAGATCGCGCTAATCATCCCAGTCAGGCATGACACGGTGGGTTAAATCATAAACGCGCTGGAAGTTGCGCCGTTCAATCACCATCACCTTTCCGGCAGTAAATAAACCTTCCAGATGCCGTTTATGCGGCTTCCATTCCCACCAGCCGCTTGCACCTTTACGAGGATGCTCAAAATCGGCTGAACGTACCGGCCCTTTATCATGAATATGCTGAATTAACTGTGCAATTTCCGCCTCATGTTCCTGCATCCAGGCGTCTTTGTATTTCCAGCCCATTTTTTCAGGTGCCAGCATGCGGTGGCGAATAAGACGAAAGTCGCTACGCGGCATAAAGCAGGCTTCATGCGCCCAGTATTCCATTAATTCGCCACGCGCCAGAGACTCATCCAGCCACTGGGCAGGATAATTTCCCAGACGACTGAAAAGCACCAGATATGGACTACGGGCAACAATATTGATGGTATCGATTTGCAGCAAGGACATGCGGGAGATCGTTGCCGGAATATCCTCCAACGACGCTCGACGGCGGGGTTTGTTTAACAGGCCTTGTGCGGCAAGGTGAAGATTACGCGCATCAGCAAGGGAGAGGTGCGGCAGCGACATTCATGACTCCATCAATCGAACGCTGCCGCGGCGTAACTAGTTGCCAGAAGCCAGCGAGGTTAGTTGCGTAAGCAGTTTCGCTGGTTCATCACCTGAAAGCTGTGCGTCTACAGGCAAATACCACCAATTTTCTTCTGCAAAGGCCCGGCATTTCACCGCATCTTTTTCAGTCATTACCAGCGTTTGCCCGGCGCTTACCAACGCACTGACATCCGCATGGTTCAAAGACTGATGATCGGCCAGCGGTACACATTTTTCCGGTTGTACGCCACACATCTTCAGCGTGGCAAAAAAGCGCGGCGGATGCCCAATCCCCGCCATCGCCACTACATGTTCAAGCTGAGCAACGTCACAACGCGTACCGGTACGTAAATTCACCGCCTGACCCGGCAGCAGATGCATGGGGATTTCACCGCTGCGAGGGACACCGCCGTTGACGATTACCGCATCAACCGACTTTAAGCGCCCCGCTCGCTCACGCATTGGCCCCGCCGGCAACCACCAGCCATTGCCAAAGCGATGCACACCATCAATAACGACAATTTCCACATCACGCGCCAGACGGTAATGCTGTAAACCGTCGTCGGTTACGATGATCTGCACATCCGGGTGTTGCGCCAGAATGGCTTTTACCGCATCAGAACGAACGGGAGAAACCGCAACAGGCGCATCAGTGCGTTGATAAATCAACACAGGTTCATCACCCGCCTGTGCTGTGGTGGTATCTGCCGACAATAACAGCGGATAAGATTCAGCCTTACCACCATATCCCCGCGATACGACCCCCACGCGAATACCGCGCTGTTGCAACTGTTCCACCAGCCAGACAACGACCGGGGTTTTTCCGTTGCCGCCTGCAGTGAGATTACCAACCACGACAACCGGTACGGGGGCACGCCAGGCGCGCTTCAGTTTTAGTTTATAGCAAAGACGGATCGCGCCACTCACCAGGCCATACAACCAGGAGAGTGGCAGCAATAGCCGCCACAAAGGGGATTCACCAGACCAGATTTTTTCGATCATTGGCCAAACTGCATTTTGTGAAGTTGCGCGTAAACGCCGCGGTGCTCAAGCAAATCGTTATGCGTACCGCGTTCCACAATGACACCATCCTCGACGACCACGATTTCGTCTGCCTTTTCAATGGTAGACAAGCGGTGGGCAATCACCAGAGAGGTACGGTTTTTCTGCAACTCATCCAGTGCCGCCTGAATCGCACGTTCGGATTCGGTATCCAGAGCCGAGGTAGCTTCATCCAGAATCAGAATCGGGCTATCACGCAGCAAGGCTCGAGCGATAGCAATACGCTGACGCTGACCGCCAGAGAGCAGCACGCCGTTTTCACCAATCACTGTATCGAGACCGTTATCCATCTTATTGATGAAGTCCATGGCGTAGGCCATACGCGCCGCTTCTTCAATTTGCTCACGGCTGTACTGTTCAGTCCGTGCGTAAGCAATGTTGTTAGCAACCGTATCGTTAAACAGATGGACATTCTGCGACACCAGAGCAACCTGGTTACGTAACGACGCCAGGGTATACTCGCGCAGATCGTGACCATCCATCAGGATTTCGCCTTCATCAATATCGTAAAAACGCGTGATCAGGCTGGCGATGGTTGATTTACCTGAACCAGAGCGTCCAACCAGAGCAACCGTCTTCCCTGCCGGAATTTTCAGGTTGATGTTACGCAATGCGGGTACGTCACGTCCCGGATAAGTAAAGGTGACATTGCGGAATTCCACGTCGCCAGTCGCACGCTCGATCACGCGCTTACCTTCGTCTTTCTCCTGCTCACTGTCCAGAATGGTAAACAGCGTCTGACAAGCCGCCATACCGCGCTGGAACTGGGCGTTAACGTTGGTCAGCGATTTCAGCGGACGCATCAGTGCAATCATTGAAGAGAAAACAACGGTAATCGTACCGGCAGTCAGGTTATCCATAACACTTGGGAAGCTCGCCGCATACAGAACAAACGCCAGCGCCAAAGAGGCGATCAGCTGAATGATCGGATCAGAGATGGAAGAGGCTGAAACCATTTTCATCCCCTGAAGACGCATTCGGTTACTGACTTTATCGAAGCGTTTCGTTTCCACTTCCTGACCACCGAAAATCAATACTTCTTTGTGGCCCTTCAGCATTTGTTCTGCACTGGTGGTCACTTGCCCCATGGTGTTCTGCATGTTTTTACTGATGTTGCGAAAACGCTTCGATACTACGCGAATCGCAATCGAAACAATCGGTGCCAGCACAATCAAAATGATCGACAGTTGCCAACTGTAATAGAACATCATGATGAACAGGCCGATGATCGACGCACCTTCACGCACAACAGTAATCAGTGCGCCGGAAGAAGAAGAAGCAACCTGTTCGGAATCGTAGGTGATACGTGACAACAGCGTACCCGTTGACTGTTTGTCAAAGAATGAAACTGGCATTCCCATCATGTGACCAAACAGGCGGCGACGCATGGTCATTACCACCTTTCCTGATACCCAGGAGATACAGTAGCTGGAGACATAGCTGGTGATACCACGTAAAATCATCAGTCCGATCACCACCATCGGCATCCACACCAGCACGGAGCGATCTGTTTTACCAAAGCCATCATCAAGAAGTGGCTTAAGGAGCGATAACATGAAGGTATCGCTGGCTGCGTTGAGGATTAACGCTACGCCCGCCACGATCAGACCCGCTTTGAAAGGCGCAATGGTTGGCCACAGTCGGCGGAATGTCTGCCACGTAGAGAGATCTTTGTCGTTATGCATTCAAAAAACCAGCATTTGTTGAAATAGCCGCATATTCTACCCGTTATCCACTGGCACGCCAAACCACTGATGATACCAACGAGGTAAAATTTGCTCTCTGAGGCTGCTAATCCGCCAGCCTTGTGCTGAAAAATTGACCGTCACTTGCCCCTGATGTGGAGTATCAAGCCATTGATATCCTTTCTGTTGATAGCGATGCTTAACTTTGTTAGAGGGCAATCGCCATGCGTTATAGCGCGATGCCGATGCGAGTGCCACTTTTCCATTCACTCGCTGAATTAATGGCAACGATGATGAGGTATTACTGCCATGGTGAGGTACCTGAAGCAATGTTGCCTGCACTTGCTGCCAGTAACGGCTTAGCATCTTTTGTTCAGCTGGGGCTTCAATATCACCGGTTAGAAGAATGCTATTCGTCCCGTCATCAACCTTAACCACACAGGAATGGTTATTTCCCTTATCGTTGCTACCTTGTAAAGGCCAGTGCGCGCTGAAACGCAATCCTTGCCACTGCCACGCTTCGCCACGCACACAGGGCTGATGATGTTCCCAGTTTAACGGACTTCTGATCCATAACATCGGCCATATATGCAATATTGAATCCAGCCCTCCCCGGTGATCCAGATGTTCATGGCTCAGAATAACGCCTTCCGGTTCAAGATTATGCCAGTGGAGCCAGGGGATAATCAGTTGTTGCCCACTATCCCCTTCAGGCCAGGCCAGTCCTGTGTCATAGAGAATCGCTTTGCCGTTTCTGGCTATCACCATTGCCAGCCCTTGCCCGACATCAAGCATGTACAGCTGCCACTCGTCAGGTCGAGGTTTTTGCCACAGCGGCCAGCACATCAGCAAGCCTCCAGCCACACACATTGCTGGCAACGTTCGCCAGGCGTTTAATCGCCATACCACCAGTAAGAACCATGGGGAAAATGATAGCCATTGCCAACATTCAGCAATGTTGATCCACCCTTCCGGCAAACTCTTTAACCCCCAGAAAAGTAAAGCCAAAGACCGGTCGGCAAGAAACCATAACCCCTGTTCCAGGATTAACGGCCCGCTAAAATGCACAACCATCGCGGCGAGGATCAACGGAACCGTGATAAATGTCAC
>NZ_JBQZXC010000089.1:0-15251 GCF_053555815.1 Shigella sp. SIG6
TTGATCACGATTGATTCCAGTAACAAACCGTATTGTGTAATTATTTCTATAGCAGCTCGCTATATAGGCTTGTATACATCGAATAATTTGAAAATCAAAGAGATAGGTAGATTTTCACTCGAAAGTAGTATTACGTGTAAGTGAGGAGTAATTATTGTTCGGTATCAAAGGGAGACAAAAAAAGCGCCCTAAAGGCGCTTTTTAGATTCAGAAAAATTGGGTATTAGCCAATATATTCCAGTCCGTTCATATACGGACGCAGAACTTCTGGTACTTCAATACGACCATCAGCCTGCTGATAGTTTTCCATTACTGCAACCAGCGTACGACCAACAGCCAGACCAGAACCGTTCAGGGTATGAACCAGACGGGTTTTCTTGTCCGACTTGCTGCGGCAACGTGCCTGCATACGACGTGCCTGGAAATCCCAAACGTTGGAGCAGGAAGAGATCTCACGGTAGGTGTTCTGTGCCGGGATCCATACTTCCAGGTCGTAAGTTTTGCAAGCGCCAAAGCCCATGTCGCCAGTGCAAAGGATGATTTTACGGTACGGCAGGCCCAGCAACTGCAGGACTTTTTCTGCATGACCAGTCATCTCTTCCAGCGCCGCCATTGAGTCTTCTGGGCGCACGATCTGCACCATTTCAACTTTGTCGAACTGGTGCATACGGATCAGACCACGGGTGTCACGACCATATGAACCGGCTTCAGAACGGAAGCATGGGGTGTGGGCGGTCATCTTAATTGGCAGATCATCTTCATCGATGATTTCACCGCGCACCAGGTTAGTCAGCGGAACTTCTGCCGTTGGGATCAGCGCATAGTTACTGGTGTCTGCTTCTTCTGCCAGCGGACGAGTATGGAACAGATCGCCAGCAAATTTCGGCAGCTGACCCGTACCGTACAGCGTGTCCTGGTTAACCAGGTACGGAACATAGTTCTCACTGTAGCCATGCTGTTCGGTATGCAGATCCAGCATAAACTGCGACAGTGCGCGGTGCATGCGAGCAATCTGCCCTTTCATTACCACAAAGCGGGAACCAGTCAGCTTAACTGCAGCTGCAAAGTCGAGGCCAGAGTGCATTTCACCCAGCGTCACGTGGTCACGAACTTCAAAGTCAAACTCACGCGGGGTACCCCAGCGGCTGACTTCAACGTTGTCATTTTCGTCTTTACCTACCGGCACTTCATCTGCAGGCAGGTTAGGGATGGTCAGCGCGATATCGCGAATTTCAGCCTGTAAAGCATCCAGCTCGGCTTTTGCTGCATCCAGCTCTTCGCCCAGTTTGTTCACTTCCAGACGTAAAGGCTCGATATCTTCCCCGCGCGCTTTCGCCTGGCCAATGGATTTCGATCGGGAGTTACGCTCCGCTTGCAGGTTTTCCGTTTTGACCTGCAATACTTTACGACGCTCTTCAAGAGCGCCCAGCTTATCTACATCCAGCTTAAAGCCCCGGCGTGCCAGTTTTTCAGCGACTGCGTCTGGCTCATTACGCAGCAGATTGGGATCGAGCATGCTTATCCTGTGCTTATCGAATTAAATGGGAGATGTGGCCACAGCCTGCGACCACAGGGATACAGTAACAACATTACCGCAACGATAACATTAACGGTAGCGTTTTATGGGGCTATTTTGATCCTGTTCAGCCAGCCAGGCGAGCTTTTCGCCAATCTTGCCTTCAAGGCCCCTGTTTGTCGGGAAATAATAGCGTGTTTGTGCTATTTCCGGCGGGAAGTAAACCTCACCGGCAGCATAAGCGTTTGCTTCATCATGAGCGTAACGATATTCCTGCCCGTAGCCCATTTCCTTCATTAATTTCGTCGGCGCATTACGCAAATGAACCGGCACGTCATAATCCGGGCGTTCGCGAGCATCGGCCAGCGCGGCTTTAAACGCAGTGTAGACAGCGTTGCTTTTTGGCGCGCAGGCCAGGTAAACAATCGCCTGAGCAATGGCGCGTTCACCTTCCGCCGGGCCAACGCGAGTAAAGCAATCCCAGGCCGCAATTGCCACCTGCATCGCCCGTGGATCGGCATTACCGACGTCTTCAGACGCAATCGCCAGACAGCGACGCGCGACATATAACGGATCGCCACCAGCGGTAATAATTCGCGCATACCAGTACAGCGCCGCATCGGGTGCGCTACCACGTACCGACTTATGCAGTGCGGAAATTAGCTCGTAAAAGCGATCGCCTTTGTTATCAAAGCGGGCGCTACGTTCACCGGCGATTTCGGTCAGTAATTCAGGCTTCAGGACCCGCTTACCGCTATCATAGACTTCGGCCATATCCGCCATCATTTCCAGCGTATTTAACGCCCGGCGCGCGTCGCCATTCACCAGTTCTGCAATGGCACGTCGTGTATCATCTGGCAGAACAATATCCTGACCACCATAGCCACGGGTTTTGTCTTCCATCGCCTGAGTTAGTACTTGCTCAATATCCTCTGTACTCAGGGATTTCAACAGATAAACACGGGCACGGGAAAGCAGTGCCGAATTAAGCTCAAACGACGGGTTTTCAGTGGTTGCGCCAATAAAAGTGATGGTGCCGTCTTCAATATGTGGCAGAAATGCATCCTGCTGGCTTTTGTTGAAACGGTGAACTTCGTCAACAAAAAGAATAGTGCGGCGACCTGCATTGCGGTTTTGCCGGGCGCGCTCGATCGCCTCGCGAATCTCTTTCACGCCAGAGGTGACGGCAGAAATACGTTCCACATCAGCGTTCGCATAGCGGGCAATCACTTCAGCGAGGGTTGTTTTGCCGGTACCCGGTGGCCCCCAGAGGATCATAGAATGCAAATGCCCGGCTTCGATAGCGCGCGGCAACGGCTTCCCCGCAGCCAGCAAATGTTGCTGACCGATATACTGTGCTAAATTTTCTGGCCGCATACGCGCGGCCAGAGGTTGAAAAGTATTATCCGAAAAATCGAGCGACAGATTGCTCACTCAGGTGCCTCTACTTACGTTGATCATCTACCGTGACGCCTTGCGGCGGGGTGAAGGTAAATTTCGCTGCATCCACAGCCCCATTTTGCTGGGATTTCAGCTGATAACTGCTGCGCTGATCGTCCTGCTCCACCGCGCTAAACTGATGGATTGTGCCATCACGTCCCACGTTAATGGTGAACTGCTTCAGATTGCCATTGCTGGCTTTCGGCGTCAGGACAAAGTCATCGCCATTCTGTTTGATATTGTACTGCTGCCAGTCGCTGGACTGGTTGCGGGCAATCAGCATAAACGGCGTATTACCGGTGGCATCTTTCAGCCAGGTTGCCGTAGCTTGCTCAACGAACGGGTTATAGAACCACAGTGTTTTACCGTCAGAAACCAGAATGCTTTCATCAGGTTGTGTCATATGCCAGTTGAATAAGTTTGGACGTTTCACCCACAGATCGCCCTGACCTTCCTGCACCGCCGCGCCGCTACCGTCAGTCACTTTTTGTGTGAAGCTGGCGTGGAAGCTGCTGACTTTATCCAGGCGGCTTTTCAGATCGCTTGCGGCATCAGCCCAAACGCTGCTTGCTACTAAGCTTGAGAGTAATGCACAGGTGATAGCAATTTTTTTCATCATTATTCCTCAAATTACGTCACTCCCGATCGGGAGTTCCCTCTACTCTCTATTCCAGGCTAATAATCAGCTTGAGGAAAGAAGAAAATACTGAATTTTCAGTTGATAGAGTGCCGGATGCGACGCTACCGCGCCTTATCCGGCAATGCATTAATTAGTCAAACGGCGGTGGGGCCAGCACTTCACGATTACCGTTGTGCCCCTGTTCGCTGACAATCCCCTGCGCTTCCATCTGTTCGATAATACGCGCTGCACGGTTATAACCAATGCGGAACTGACGCTGTACGCCAGAAATTGACGCTTTACGTTTTTCAGTGACAAACTGCACCGCCTGATCGAACAACGGATCCAGTTCTTCAGCGCCATCGAAACCACCCGCACCACCTTCGCTTTCGCTGTCGGAGGTGATGCCATCAACATACTGTGGGCGACCACGCGCTTTCCAGTCCTGCACCACGGCATGAACTTCCTGATCGCGAACAAAAGCACCATGGACACGTACCGGCAACGTGGAGTTCGGCCCAGAGTAGAGCATATCCCCCATACCCAGCAGTGATTCCGCGCCAGCCTGATCAAGAATGGTACGTGAGTCAATCTTACTGGATACGGTAAAGGCGATACGGGTCGGAATATTCGCTTTAATCAGACCAGTAATAACATCAACCGATGGACGCTGAGTTGCCAGTACGAGGTGGATACCCGCGGCACGGGCTTTTTGCGCCAGACGTGCTATCAGCTCTTCCACTTTTTTACCTACCGTCATCATCAGGTCGGCAAATTCGTCAACCAACACGACAATGTATGGTTCTTTTTTCAGCACCGGATGCTGGGCATCCATACTGTCACCCGGCTTCCAGTACGGGTCTGGAATCGGACGCATCATGCGATCGGCTTCAGCAATTTTTTCGTTATAACCTGCCAGATTACGCACACCCAGCGCAGACATCAGTTTATACCGACGCTCCATCTCGTTAACACACCAGCGCAGCGCGTTGGCGGCATCTTTCATATCAGTAACGACTTCCGTTAACAGGTGCGGAATGCCTTCATAAACCGAAAGCTCCAGCATTTTCGGGTCGATCATGATGAAACGCACATCTTCTGGCTGTGCTTTATAAAGCATGCTCAGGATCATCGCGTTCACACCGACAGATTTACCGGAACCGGTAGTCCCCGCAACCAACAAGTGCGGCATTTTCGCCAGATCGGCAACCACCGGCTCACCGGCGATATCTTTACCCAGCACCACGGTTAATGGCGACGGATTATCGCGGAATTTGGCGTTATCCAAAACTTCGCGCAGATAAACGGTTTGTCGTTTTTTATTTGGTAACTCCAGACCTACATAGGGTTTGCCAGGAATAACTTCAACGACACGCACCGCCACCGTCGAAAGTGAACGGGCAAGGTCCCGTGACAAGTTAGAAATGCGCGCCGCTTTTACGCCAGGAGCCAGGTTAAGTTCAAAGCGAGTGATAACTGGCCCCGGAGAGTAATTAACGACATCGGCTTTAATACGGAAATCAGCCAGACGCGCTTCCACCAGACGCGCCATTTGTTCAAGCGCAAAGGTATCTACCGGCTCCACTTCGCTCGGCGGCGGTGTCAGCAAATCCAGAGAAGGCAGCGGCGTCGTCGGTTTGTGCAACGGACGGCTGTCGCCATTACGCATCAACAGCGGATGAAGCAGGGTATCCTGCGGCTGTGGCGCAACTGGCTGTTGTGGCTGCTGATACTGCGGCTGCGGTGCAACCGGTTGTTGCGGCTGTTGATACTGCGGCTGCGGCGCAACTGGTTGTTGCGGCTGCTGATACTGCGGCTGCGGCGCAACTGGTTGTTGCGGCTGCTGATATTGCTGCTGTGGCGCAACCGGTTGTTGCGGCTGCTGATATTGTGGCTGCGGCGCAACCTGCTGTTGTGGCTGCTGATACTGCGGCTGTGGCGCAACCGGCTGTTGTGGCTGCTGATACTGCTGCTGCGGTGCAACCGGTTGTTGCGGCTGCTGTACAGGTTCAACAATTGGCGTAAACAGCGGTTCGTGTGGACCATCATCCAGCAACGCTTTCATTGGCGAAAATTCAAAATCATCCAGCGAGAACGGATTCGCCCCAGCCGGTTGTTCGCCGGAATAACGTTGTTGTTGAGTTTGCGCAAACTGACGAGCCAGTTCAGCCTCTGCCGCAGCATCTGCATCTTCTGCGTTTACGGGCACATCATGTTGATACTGTTCGCCATAGCGTTGCTGCTGTGTCTGGGCGAACTGACGTGCCAGTTCATCCTGCTGCCTCGCATCGATTTCATCATCGTTATACTGATCGCCAGAATCATACTGATTGCGCTGGGCTTCACGGGCTTTTTCTTCCGCCGCACGCTGTGAGGGCAGCTTAATACCGTAAGACGCCAATTCACGACGAGTTGGCACGCGGATACGTTTCGGTCGTGGCAACTGCGGGCCAATCCCCTCTTTGACCTGCGGACGCGGTCCACCGCTATTTGCCAGACTGAAGACTGGCGCGGCAACGGTTGCGGCAGCCCCCGTCGCCAGTGTCGCTTTTTTCACGCCAGATGCCAGCGGAGAAACAGCGGCAGCGGCTTCTACTGGAGGTACTGCTGCAACAGAAGGTGCTTTCAGCGAAGATTTGATCGGTTCTGGTTCTTTAACCGGTTCTGGAATCGGTTGATACCAGGCCGCAAGTTGTTCACGTTCACGGGCTCGCTTCTCTTCCACTTCTTCAAAATAGTAAAGCGGCGGACGCGCGGGTTTTGTCTCTTCTACAACGGGTTCAGGCTCCACAACAGGCTGCTGTTCAACGGGTTGCGGCTGTTGGTACAACGGCTCCTGAGCGGCTGGCTGCTGATAAGTTTGCTCAGTCTGGTATGTAGACTGTGGAGCAAAAGTGGATTGCTGCTCTTCGGCTTGCCAGGCGTTACCTGCCACCGGTTGTTCTGGCGCAGGGGCATAATACGGCTGTTGCGCAGGCTGTTCCGGCGCAGTTGCGTAATACGGTTGCTGAACAGGTTGTTCCGCCGCAGGAGCGTAGTAAGGTTGTTGCGCAGGTTGTTCAGCTGCAGGTGCATAATACGGCTGCTGCGGCTGTACTGGTTGTTGCAGCGGCTCATTATATTGCACTGCAGGCTGCGCATATTGTGACTGCTGTGGGTAACCTTCCGGTGCAGGAGCAATAACCGGCTCTCCCGTTTGTGGACCCGGTACAGGCTGCCAGGCTACTGTAGGTTGCGAAGGTGGAACATCAACAGAGGCAACAGGCGGCGTCTGAGTCACAGGTTCAACCGGCGCAGCCCAGCTTTGTGTCGCCGTGGTAGCAGCAGCTGCTACAGCGACAGGTTCGGTAATTGGCGCACCGTTTAATAATGGATCGTATTCGTCATATTCTGGCTGCGTTGCACGATTACCCGAAAATAGGACGTCGTCCGGGTCGGCAGCCACACCGCGTGCAGTGTAGGTAATCTCTTCGTCATCATCCATCCGCTTACCGGAGAACAACGCAGCGTCTGTTTGCCGCCCCATCGGATTAATGAATTTTTCCGCCAACCGTTTACGACGCGCTAGCGCGCCGCGAAGAATACGGGCACGGCGTGATTCATGCTGTTTGCCGTGATTTTCATCTTCATACTCTTCGTCGTCTTCATACTCATCTTCATCGACCCAGGTATCATCGCGACGGGTACGATTACTGGCGAAGGTGAGAATGTTTAAAATCCAGCCGCCGAGTTTTTCAGCAATGGTCACCCATGACCAACCGGTGAACAACGTCAGGCCCGCTGCCCAAACGCAGAGCAGCGCAATAGTTCCCCCGCTACTGTGTAGCAGTGGTTGTAGCGTAGTGCTTAGTAAGCTGCCAATGACGCCACCGGAGGCAAAATACCAGATATCGTCAGCGTTGATTGCCGCCAGACCACAGGAGGTAAGGATGAGCGCCAAAACGCCAATGATGCGTAGCGAAACGGCAAAATAATCAATGTATTCGTCGCTGGACTGATGACGCCAGGCAAACCAACAACCGCCGACAATAATGACGGGAATGGTGTAAGCCATCACGCCAAAAATAAAGAACAGCGTATCTGCCAACCACGCACCGGGCATCCCACCTAAATTATGGATAGGTTCATGCCAGGCCGTTTGCGACCAGCTGGGGTCCGAAGGGTTAAAGCTTAGTAAGGCAGCCATCAACCAGACGGCAAACAGGACAATAAGGATCAGCAACGCCTCCAGAAGGCGGCGGCCGCTACTTAACTTTGTCAATGTGACTTCTTTGTCTTCAGTGTATTCCTGGTTCAAGAAAGGCTCTCCAGGTTACAGGCTTTTCCTGCCCGATGCTAAAACGGACAACAGTACCAGGTTACCCCAGTACTGTTGCTGTATGGATTAACAGGAGTGTAATCAAAATACGCCGATTTTGCACCTGTTCCGTGTTAGCGCGTCTTAATAACCAGACGATTACTCTGCTTGACTTCTTCCATAACAACGTATGTCCGTGTGTCATTGACGCCAGGCAGACGCAGCAGGGTTTCCCCCAGCAACTTACGGTAAGCTGACATATCCGGCACGCGTGTTTTCAACAGGTAGTCGAAATCACCAGATACTAAATGACACTCCTGAATTTCTTCAAGTTTTTGTACAGCGGTATTGAATTGTTCAAACACATCCGGTGCGCCACGATTCAGAGTAATCTCAACGAATACCAGAAGTGATGCATCCAGATAATGGGGGTTAAGCAGCGCCGTATAGCCCTGAATAAACCCTTGTCTTTCCAGCCGACGCACACGCTCAAGGCACGGCGTTGGGGAAAGTCCCACACGTTTAGAAAGCTCGACGTTAGAAATACGCCCATCCTTTTGCAACTCATTAAGAATGTTACGATCGATACGGTCGAGATCTTTGCCAGGGCGCTTCTTGCTATCTACCATTATTATTGTCTCTCTGTATTCCTTCCCTACTCCTGTCTGACCCTGAAACATCACTGTTCAGAGTCGCTACCCGTCACGATAGACCGAAATCATGAAGATTCACGGCGCGCAATGCCTGGGTCTACGGTGAGAAGACCGTTGCCTTGTGGCAGCTATCGACATCACGAATGGCGTCTGTCCACGCCATACGTAGATTTCACTAGCACGGTAAACATGGTATTTACATACATGGTTATGCGCATATAAGAATACTGTTTTTTTTCTTCCTCGAATGTTTTCGCAAAACACCAGGGGATTGTCAAAGCAAAACATCGATTTTTAGTACAACATGCCAGATATTCATTAACAGGGGCGTTTATTCATCATTTAATCGGCTTATAAAGCGGGAAATTTAAGTAGCAGAGGTGATAATGACGGGAGAATTTGACCTGCTTATCGATGCTGCCGATTGCACAAATTGTTAACAAAATCGTCATACTCTTTTTTTACGTCTGTAAATTCCCTACAATCCTGCCCATTGTCTGCCAACAACTATGGGGATCTCATGGGCACGACCAAACACAGTAAACTGCTTATCCTGGGTTCAGGCCCGGCGGGATACACCGCTGCTGTCTACGCGGCGCGCGCCAACCTGCAACCTGTGCTGATTACCGGCATGGAAAAAGGCGGCCAACTGACCACCACCACGGAAGTGGAAAACTGGCCTGGTGATCCAAACGATCTGACCGGTCCGTTATTAATGTCGCGCATGCACGAACATGCCACCAAGTTTGAAACTGAGATCATTTTTGATCATATCAACAAGGTGGATCTGCAAAACCGTCCGTTCCGTCTGAATGGCGATAACGGCGAATACACTTGCGACGCGCTGATTATTGCCACCGGAGCTTCTGCACGCTATCTCGGCCTGCCCTCTGAAGAAGCCTTTAAAGGCCGTGGGGTTTCTGCTTGTGCAACCTGCGACGGTTTCTTCTATCGCAACCAGAAAGTTGCGGTCATCGGCGGCGGCAATACCGCGGTTGAAGAGGCGCTGTATCTGTCTAACATCGCTTCGGAAGTGCATCTGATTCACCGCCGTGACGGTTTCCGCGCGGAAAAAATCCTTATTAAGCGTCTGATGGATAAAGTGGAGAACGGCAACATCATTCTGCACACCAACCGTACGCTGGAAGAAGTGACCGGCGATCAAATGGGTGTCACTGGCGTTCGTCTGCGCGATACGCAAAACAGCGATAACATCGAGTCACTCGACGTTGCCGGTCTGTTTGTTGCTATCGGTCACAGCCCGAATACTGCGATTTTCGAAGGGCAGCTGGAACTGGAAAACGGCTACATCAAAGTACAGTCGGGTATTCATGGTAATGCCACCCAGACCAGCATTCCTGGCGTCTTTGCCGCAGGCGACGTGATGGATCACATTTATCGCCAGGCCATTACTTCGGCCGGTACTGGCTGCATGGCAGCACTTGATGCGGAACGCTACCTCGATGGTTTAGCTGACGCAAAATAATTTTACAAATCAGTAACAAAAGTAAAGAAGGCGACACCTTGCGACTATGGGTCGCCTTTATTTTTTCCCCGTTGTAACATTGCTCTGCAAATAATTCTGATAACTCACCTGCTAAGCGTGCAATGAATAAATCTCGTCAAAAAGAGTTAACCCGCTGGTTAAAACAGCAAAGCGTCATCTCCCAACGTTGGCTGAATATTTCTCGTCTGCTGGGCTTTGTAAGCGGCATATTGATCATTGCCCAGGCCTGGTTCATGGCGCGAATTCTGCAATATATGATTATGGAGAATATTCCCCGTGAAGCCCTGCTGCTTCCCTTTACGTTACTGGTTCTGACCTTTGTATTGCGCGCATGGGTGGTCTGGTTACGCGAACGGGTGGGTTATCACGCCGGGCAGCATATCCGCTTTGCCATCCGCCGTCAGGTTCTCGACCGTCTGCAACAAGCAGGGCCAGCGTGGATTCAGGGTAAACCTGCGGGGAGCTGGGCGACGCTGGTACTCGAGCAAATTGACGATATGCATGATTACTATGCACGCTATCTGCCGCAAATGGCGCTGGCAGTGTCGGTGCCGTTGCTGATTGTGGTGGCGATCTTCCCCTCTAACTGGGCTGCGGCGCTCATTCTGCTGGGCACAGCACCGCTAATTCCGTTGTTTATGGCGCTGGTTGGAATGGGGGCTGCCGATGCTAACCGGCGTAACTTTCTCGCTCTTGCTCGCTTAAGTGGGCATTTCCTCGATCGCCTGCGCGGCATGGAAACATTGCGTATTTTTGGTCGTGGTGAAGCTGAAATTGAAAGTATTCGTTCTGCTTCGGAAGATTTCCGCCAACGGACAATGGAAGTGCTACGACTGGCGTTTTTATCCTCCGGCATTCTCGAATTTTTTACCTCGCTGTCAATTGCTCTGGTGGCGGTCTACTTTGGTTTTTCCTATCTCGGCGAGCTGGATTTTGGTCACTACGATACTGGGGTGACGCTGGCTGCAGGTTTTCTGGCCCTGATCCTTGCGCCAGAGTTTTTCCAGCCATTACGCGATCTCGGTACGTTTTATCATGCTAAAGCCCAGGCTGTTGGTGCAGCTGACAGTCTGAAAACGTTTATGGAAACCCCGCTCGCCCATCCGCAGCGCGGTGAGGCGGAATTAGCATTGACCGATCCGCTGACCATTGAGGCCGAGGATCTGTTTATCACGTCGCCGGAAGGTAAAACGCTGGCCGGACCGCTGAACTTTACTTTGCCAGCAGGCCAACGTGCAGTGTTGGTTGGCCGCAGCGGTTCAGGTAAAAGCTCACTGCTGAACGCGCTTTCTGGTTTTCTCTCATATCAGGGATCATTACGAATCAACGGGATAGAATTACGTGATTTATCACCAGAATCATGGCGTAAACATCTCTCCTGGGTTGGGCAAAACCCACAATTACCGGCAGCAAAATTGCGGGATAACGTACTACTGGCGCGACCTGATGCCAGCGAACAAGAATTACAAGCAGCGCTGGATAACGCTTGGGTCAGCGAGTTTCTACCGCTCCTGCCACAAGGCGTTGATACACCTGTTGGCGACCAGGCTGCCCGCCTTTCCGTGGGGCAGGCGCAGCGCGTGGCGGTGGCCCGTGCGTTACTAAATCCCTGTTCGCTATTACTGTTGGATGAACCCGCTGCCAGCCTTGATGCTCACAGTGAACAGCGCGTAATGGAGGCGCTGAATGCCGCCTCTCTGCGCCAGACAACGTTAATGGTCACCCACCAGTTAGAAGATATTGCTGACTGGGATGTCATTTGGGTTATGCAGGATGGCCGGATTATTGAGCAAGGACGTTACGCGGAATTAAGTGTGGCTGGTGGCCCATTCGCCACATTACTGGCCCATCGTCAGGAGGAGATTTAAATGCGCGCTTTGCTACCCTATCTGGCACTGTATAAACGTCATAAATGGATGTTAAGTCTTGGTATTGTGCTGGCAATTGTGACGCTGCTCGCCAGTATCGGTCTGTTGACACTTTCCGGCTGGTTCCTCTCGGCCTCAGCGGTTGCGGGGGTTGCCGGACTGTACAGCTTCAACTATATGCTACCCGCTGCGGGCGTGCGTGGTGCCGCAATCACCCGTACTGCCGGGCGTTATTTTGAACGTCTGGTAAGTCACGACGCGACTTTCCGCGTGTTGCAGCATCTGCGCATTTACACCTTCAGCAAATTGTTGCCCCTCTCCCCTGCCGGACTGGCGCGCTATCGTCAGGGCGAATTGCTCAACCGCGTGGTGGCGGATGTTGATACGCTCGATCATCTTTACCTGCGCGTTATCTCGCCGCTGGTGGGCGCTTTTGTGGTGATTATGGTGGTGACAATCGGGTTAAGTTTCCTTGATTTCACCCTCGCCTTTACGCTGGGCAGCATTATGTTACTGACGCTTTTCCTGATGCCACCGCTGTTTTATCGTGCGGGAAAAAGCACCGGGCAAAATCTGACTCATCTTCGCGGACAGTATCGCCAACAACTGACGGCCTGGCTGCAAGGGCAAGCTGAGCTGACCATTTTTGGTGCCAGCGATCGTTATCGCACGCAACTAGAGAATACAGAAATTCAATGGCTGGAAGCGCAACGCCGTCAATCTGAACTGACCGCATTGTCGCAAGCGATAATGCTGCTCATTGGCGCGTTAGCGGTGATCCTGATGCTGTGGATGGCGTCTGGCGGCGTTGGCGGCAATGCTCAACCCGGCGCATTAATTGCCCTGTTTGTCTTTTGTGCGTTAGCCGCGTTTGAAGCACTGGCACCAGTAACGGGTGCATTTCAGCATCTGGGGCAAGTCATTGCCTCTGCCGTACGTATCTCTGACTTAACGGATCAAAAACCGGAGGTCACCTTCCCTGATACCCAAATTCGTGTTGCCGATCGCGTTTCGCTGACATTACGGGATGTTCAGTTCACTTATCCGGAGCAATCCCAACAGGCACTTAAAGGGATTTCTCTTCAGGTAAACGCCGGGGAACATATAGCGATTCTCGGGCGAACCGGATGCAGCAAATCAACACTGTTACAACTGCTGACCCGCGCATGGGACCCGCAACAGGGCGAGATTTTGCTTAACGATAGCCCCATAGCCAGCCTGAATGAAGCGGCTCTACGACAGACCATCAGCGTTGTTCCTCAGCGAGTGCATCTGTTTAGCGCCACGCTGCGTGATAATCTGTTACTCGCCTCGCCTAGCAGTAGTGATGAGGCTCTGTCGGAGATCTTGCGTCGCGTTGGTCTGGAGAAGCTGCTCGAGGATGCAGGTCTCAACAGTTGGTTAGGTGAAGGCGGACGCCAGCTCTCCGGTGGTGAACTGCGCCGTCTGGCTATCGCCCGTGCGCTGTTACATGATGCGCCACTGGTGTTGCTGGATGAACCTACCGAAGGCTTAGATGCCACAACCGAAAGCCAGATCCTTGAATTGCTTGCAGAAATGATGCGTGAGAAAACGGTGTTAATGGTCACCCATCGACTTCGCGGACTCTCTCGTTTCCAACAAATAATAGTGATGGACAACGGGCAAATTATTGAGCAAGGTACTCACGCAGAACTGCTTGCCAGACAGGGGCGTTATTACCAGTTCAAGCAGGGTTTGTAAGCTATTATTGAACGATCCGACTTGCGTGGAGTTTTGCGGTCATGCGCCTGGTTCAGCTTTCTCGCCATTCAATAGCCTTCCCTTCCCCGGAAGGCGCATTACGTGAGCCTAACGGCCTGCTGGCACTTGGGGGCGATCTTAGCCCTGCGCGCCTGTTAATGGCTTACCAGCGTGGTATTTTTCCGTGGTTTTCTCCAGGCGACCCCATCCTCTGGTGGTCGCCCGATCCCCGCGCGGTGCTATGGCCAGAATCACTGCATATCAGCCGTAGTATGAAGCGATTTCATAAACGCTCGCCCTATCGTGTCACGATGAATTACGCTTTTGGTCAGGTCATTGAAGGCTGTGCCAGCGATCGCGAAGAAGGAACCTGGATCACGCGTGGCGTGGTCGAAGCCTACCATCGCCTTCACGAACTCGGTCATGCCCACTCCATTGAAGTCTGGCGTGAAGATGAGCTTGTCGGCGGTATGTACGGCGTGGCCCAGGGAACGCTATTTTGTGGCGAGTCCATGTTCAGCCGGATGGAAAATGCGTCTAAAACGGCGCTTCTGGTATTCTGTGAGGAATTTATCGGTCATGGAGGTAAGCTTATCGACTGCCAGGTCCTTAACGATCACACAGCATCGCTTGGTGCCTGCGAAATTCCCCGCCGGGATTACCTTAATTATCTCAATCAAATGCGCCTCGGACGATTGCCGAATAATTTCTGGGTACCACGGTGCTTGTTTTCACCACAAGAATGAATGTTTTCGGCACATTTCTCCCCAGAGTGTTATAATTGCGGTCGCAGAGTTGGTTACGCTCATTACCCCGCTGCCGATAAGGAATTTTTCGCATCAGGTAACGCCCATCGTTTATCTCACCGCTCCCTTATACGTTGCGCTTTTGGTGCGGCTTAGCCGTGTGTTTTCGGAGTAATGTGCCGAACCTGTTTGTTGCGATTTAGCGCGCAAATCTTTACTTATTTACAGAACTTCGGCATTATCTTGCCGGTTCAAATTACGGTAGTGATACCCCAGAGGATTAGATGGCCAAAGAAGACAATATTGAAATGCAAGGTACCGTTCTTGAAACGTTGCCTAATACCATGTTCCGCGTAGAGTTAGAAAACGGTCACGTGGTTACTGCACACATCTCCGGTAAAATGCGCAAAAACTACATCCGCATCCTGACGGGCGACAAAGTGACTGTTGAACTGACCCCGTACGACCTGAGCAAAGGCCGCATTGTCTTCCGTAGTCGCTGATTGTTTTACCGCCTGATGGGCGAAGAGAAAGAACGAGTAAAAGGTCGGTTTAACCGGCCTTTTTATTTTGTGATATGTATGAAGTACTTTGGAAGTATAAGTCCATAACTTGTCTCGATGTAGATATACTGCACAAGTTGTTTACAGTATGAGCAAACAATAATTATCATTAAAATTCTTCTTGACCGTTTTACTCCAACTCCCTATAGTAGCGCCCCGTTGCCACCCATGAGGTTTGGTAGCAAAACAATTTGGTGAGGTGTCCGAGTGGCTGAAGGAGCACGCCTGGAAAGTGTGTATACGGCAACGTATCGGGGGTTCGAATCCCCCCCTCACCGCCATATTTAAAGAAGAGCTCGTACGAAAGTGCGAGCTTTTTT
>NZ_JBQZXC010000090.1:0-15185 GCF_053555815.1 Shigella sp. SIG6
CATTTATCGACTCCACATCCGTATATAACCGATTACTTTATTTAAGACACTGATAGTAGTAAAATTCCTTTTTATCCTCTAAGAATGTCTTAATTGAAAATATGCACTCTATTCTAAAAAATAGAGAGCCCCGTTAGATGAATACTTCCGCGCAAAATATATTCAACACAAATATAGACCTGAAGCGGTAAATTACCAGGCTGAAAATTCTTTTTATATTGTCAGGTATTTCTTAAATTATCTTAATCCTTAAACAAGGAAATAAATCAGTTCCAGATTTACAACGCCATCATGTACGAAAAATGAAGCTTTCAATCTCAGCGACCTCAGCGACGGTGCGCCTAACCTTCGCAAGAGGTCGCTTCACGCGATAAATCTGAAACGAAACCTGACAGCGCGCCCCGCTTCTGACAAAATAGACGCATCCCCTTCGACCTACGTAACAGATGGAATCCTCTCTCTGATGGCAGCAAAGATTATTGACGGTAAAACGATTGCGCAGCAGGTGCGCTCTGAAGTTGCTCAAAAAGTTCAGGCTCGTATTGCAGCCGGACTGCGGGCACCAGGACTGGCCGTTGTGCTGGTGGGTAGTAACCCTGCATCGCAAATTTATGTCGCAAGCAAACGCAAGGCTTGTGAAGAAGTCGGGTTCGTCTCCCGCTCTTATGACCTCCCGGAAACCACCAGCGAAGCGGAGCTGCTGGAGCTTATCGATGCGCTGAATGCCGACAACACCATCGATGGCATTCTGGTTCAACTGCCGTTACCGGCGGGTATTGATAACGTCAAAGTGCTGGAACGTATTCACCCGGACAAAGACGTGGACGGTTTCCATCCTTACAACGTCGGTCGTCTGTGCCAGCGCGCGCCGCGTCTGCGTCCCTGCACCCCGCGCGGTATCGTCACGCTGCTTGAGCGTTACAACATTGATACCTTCGGCCTCAACGCCGTGGTGATTGGCGCATCGAATATCGTCGGTCGCCCAATGAGCATGGAACTGTTGCTCGCAGGTTGCACCACCACCGTGACTCACCGCTTCACTAAAAATCTGCGTCATCACGTAGAAAATGCCGATCTGTTGATCGTTGCCGTTGGCAAGCCAGGCTTTATTCCCGGTGACTGGATCAAAGAAGGCGCAATTGTGATTGATGTCGGCATCAACCGTCTGGAAAATGGCAAAGTTGTGGGCGACGTCGTGTTTGAAGACGCGGCTAAACGCGCCTCATACATTACGCCTGTTCCCGGCGGCGTTGGCCCGATGACGGTTGCCACGCTGATTGAAAACACGCTACAGGCGTGCGTTGAATATCATGATCCACAGGGTGAGTAACATGGCGACATTTTCTTTAGGTAAACATCCGCACGTTGAGCTGTGCGACTTGCTGAAACTGGAAGGCTGGAGCGAAAGCGGCGCGCAGGCGAAAATCGCGATTACCGAAGGCCAGGTGAAAGTCGACGGTGCGGTTGAAACGCGCAAACGCTGCAAAATCGTCGCCGGTCAGACAGTGAGTTTTGCAGGACACAGCGTACAGGTTGTTGCCTGATCCCTTTCCCGGCCTGTATCAACAGGCCGGTTCTCTTTTCAGACTTTTGCCCTCTACGCCCCGTTCATCCATGCTGATAGCATCGACATTTTGCCGAAGCGACCATCATGCCAACCGTTATTACGCACGCCGCCGTTCCCCTTTGCATTGGTTTAGGGTTGGGTTCGAAAGTCATCCCTCCGCGTCTGTTATTTGCCGGAATCATCCTGGCGATGCTGCCCGATGCCGACGTATTGTCGTTTAAATTTGGCGTTGCTTACGGCAATGTTTTTGGTCATCGCGGGTTTACCCATTCGCTGGTGTTTGCGTTTGTTGTCCCGCTCTTATGTGTGCTGATTGGACGTCGATGGTTCAGGGCTGGGCTGATTCGCTGCTGGCTGTTTTTAACCGTCTCGTTGCTATCGCACAGCTTACTGGATTCGGTAACCACTGGCGGTAAGGGCGTTGGCTGGCTGTGGCCGTGGTCAGATGAACGCTTTTTCGCTCCCTGGCAGATGATTAAAGTCGCGCCGTTTGCATTGTCTCGTTACACCACAGCGTACGGGCATCAGGTGATTATTTCCGAATTGATGTGGGTGTGGTTGCCGGGGATGCTACTGATGGGAATGTTGTGGTGGCGCAGACGATAACCGGATGCGAAAACTCGCATCCGGCAATTGCGCAATTACTTACGACGCCAAGTGGTCCCTTGCGGGCCATCTTCCAGCACGATCCCCATCTCGTTAAGACGGTCACGTGCCGCATCTGCCGCCGCCCAGTCTTTCGCTTTACGGGCATCCAGACGCTGTTGAATTAACGCTTCAATCTCAGCCACTTCGCTGTCGTCTGCCTGCGCGCCGCTTTGCAGGAACGCTTCCGGTTCTTGCTCCAGCAGGCCCAATACAGCGGAAAGTTTACGCAGGTGAGATGCCATTGCATTCGCCGCTGCCATATCTTCTGCTTTCAGACGGTTCACTTCACGCGCCATATCAAACAGCACGGAATAGGCTTCCGGGGTGTTGAAATCGTCGTCCATCGCTTCAATAAAGCGCGCTTCAAACGCTTCGCCACCGGCAGGCGCAACGGTTTTATCTGTGCCGCGCAGCGCAGTGTAGAGGCGCTCCAGCGCCGCACGCGCCTGCTTCAGGTTCTCTTCGCTGTAGTTCAGCTGGCTGCGATAGTGGCCCGACATCAGGAAGTAACGCACGGTTTCCGCGTCGTAGTATTTCAGCACATCGCGCACGGTAAAGAAGTTACCCAGCGATTTGGACATCTTCTCGCGGTCAACCATCACCATTCCGGAGTGCATCCAGTAGTTCACATACTGACCATCATGGGCACAGGTGGACTGCGCGATTTCGTTCTCGTGGTGCGGGAACATCAGGTCTGAACCGCCGCCGTGGATATCAAAGTGGTTACCCAGCTGCTTGCAGTTCATGGCCGAACATTCAATGTGCCAGCCAGGACGACCCGCGCCCCACGGAGACGGCCAGCTCGGTTCGCCCTCTTTCGACATCTTCCACAGAACGAAGTCCATCGGGTTGCGTTTGTCATCAACCACGTCAACGCGCGCGCCAGCCTGCAGCTGGTCGAGATCCTGACGCGACAGCACGCCATAAGTTGGATCGGTCGGGACGTCGAACATCACGTCGCCGTTGTCCGCCACATAAGCGTGACCTTTGGCGATCAGTTGTTCAGTGAGTTCAATAATTTCTGCGATATGGTGCGTCGCGCGCGGCTCCATATCCGGGCGCAGAATGTTCAAAGCATCAAAATCTTTGTGCATTTCGGCGATCATGCGATCCACCAGCGCCACAAAGCTTTCGCCATTTTCATTGGCGCGTTTGATGATTTTGTCGTCGATATCGGTAATGTTGCGCACATACTTCAGTTTATAGCCGAGGAAACGCAGATAGCGCGCAACCACGTCAAAAGCAACAAAGGTACGCCCGTGACCGATATGACAGAGATCGTAAACGGTGATTCCACACACGTACATGCCGACTTCCCCGGCGTGAATAGGCTTAAATTCCTCTTTTTGGCGTGTCAGAGTATTGAAGATTTTTAGCATCGAAGATTCCGTTTAGACATGTGTGGGTAATTGAGTTGCGTATAATACCCATATTTCCCGCGCGAATCAGCATACATTGCGTGATGATCCGATCGTGCGGTTATGCTATAACACCACTCTATATATGACCCGAACTGGGTTGAAGCACCAATCAAACGGAACAGGATGCAAAAATGGTTACTTTCCACACCAATCACGGCGATATTGTCATCAAAACTTTTGACGATAAAGCACCTGAAACAGTTAAAAACTTCCTGGACTACTGCCGCGAAGGTTTTTACAACAACACCATTTTCCACCGTGTTATCAACGGCTTTATGATTCAGGGCGGCGGTTTTGAACCGGGCATGAAACAAAAAGCCACCAAAGAACCGATCAAAAACGAAGCCAACAACGGCCTGAAAAATACCCGTGGTACGCTGGCAATGGCACGTACTCAGGCTCCGCACTCTGCAACTGCACAATTCTTCATCAACGTGGTTGATAACGACTTCCTGAACTTCTCTGGCGAAAGCCTGCAAGGTTGGGGCTACTGCGTGTTTGCTGAAGTGGTTGACGGCATGGACGTGGTAGACAAAATCAAAGGTGTTGCAACCGGTCGTAACGGTATGCACCAGGACGTGCCAAAAGAAGACGTTATCATTGAAAGCGTGACCGTTAGCGAGTAATCGTGGCGACACTCTTTATTGCAGATCTTCATCTCTGCGTGGAAGAACCGGCGATCACCGCCGGTTTTCTGCGTTTTTTAGCGGGGGAAGCCCGCAAGGCCGACGCGCTGTATATTCTTGGCGATCTGTTTGAAGCATGGATTGGCGACGACGATCCCAACCCACTCCATCGCCAGATGGCGGCAGCGATCAAAGCGGTGTCCGATTCCGGCGTTCCCTGTTATTTCATTCATGGCAACCGTGATTTTCTGCTCGGCAAACGCTTTGCCCGTGAAAGCGGCATGACATTATTGCCGGAAGAAAAGGTGCTCGAACTTTATGGTCGCCGGGTGTTGATTATGCATGGCGACACGCTGTGCACCGATGACGCGGGTTATCAGGCTTTTCGCGCCAAAGTCCACAAACCCTGGCTGCAAATGCTATTCCTCGCCCTGCCGTTGTTTGTGCGCAAACGCATTGCCGCGCGAATGCGCGCGAACAGCAAAGAAGCCAACAGCAGTAAATCGCTGGCGATCATGGACGTTAACCAAAACGCTGTGGTCAGTGCGATGGAAAAACATCAGGTGCAATGGCTAATCCACGGGCATACCCATCGCCCGGCGGTGCATGAACTTATCGCCAACCAGCAACCTGCTTTTCGCGTGGTACTGGGTGCCTGGCATACGGAAGGTTCGATGGTGAAAGTCACAGCGGATGACGTTGAGCTGATTCATTTTCCGTTTTAAAAAACCCACAACTTTGCTGATTTCACAGCCACGCAACCGTTTTCCTTGCTCTCTTTCCGTGCTATTCTCTGTGCCCTCTAAAGCCGAGAGTTGTGCACCACAGGAGTTTTAAGACGCATGTCTTCCCGCAATAATCCGGCGCGTGTCGCCATCGTGATGGGGTCCAAAAGCGACTGGGCTACCATGCAGTTCGCCGTCGAAATCTTCGAAATCCTGAATGTTCCGCACCACGTTGAAGTGGTTTCTGCTCACCGCACCCCCGATAAACTGTTCAGCTTCGCCGAAAGCGCCGAAGAGAACGGTTATCAGGTGATTATTGCGGGCGCAGGCGGCGCAGCGCACCTGCCAGGCATGATTGCCGCCAAAACGCTGGTGCCGGTGCTGGGCGTGCCAGTACAGAGCGCCGCACTGAGCGGTGTCGATAGCCTCTACTCCATCGTACAAATGCCGCGCGGCATTCCGGTGGGTACGCTGGCGATTGGTAAAGCTGGCGCGGCAAACGCGGCATTACTGGCAGCACAAATTCTCGCGACTCACGATAAAGAGCTACACCAGCGTCTGAATGACTGGCGCAAAGCCCAGACCGACGAAGTGCTGGAAAACCCGGACCCGCGAGGTGCGGCATGAAACAGGTTTGCGTCCTCGGTAACGGGCAGTTAGGCCGTATGCTGCGTCAGGCAGGCGAACCGTTAGGCATTGCTGTCTGGCCGGTCGGGCTGGACGCTGAACCGGCGGCGGTGCCTTTTCAACAAAGCGTGATTACCGCTGAGATCGAACGCTGGCCGGAAACCGCATTAACCCGCGAGCTGGCGCGTCATCCGGCCTTTGTGAACCGCGATGTGTTCCCGATTATTGCTGACCGTCTGACTCAGAAACAGCTTTTCGATAAGCTCCACCTGCCGACCGCGCCGTGGCAGTTACTTGCCGATCGCAGCGAGTGGCCTGCGGTGTTTGATCGTTTAGGTGAACTGGCGATTGTTAAGCGTCGCACTGGTGGCTATGACGGTCGCGGTCAATGGAGTTTACGCGCCAATGAAACCGAACAGTTACCGGCAGAGTGTTACGGTGAATGTATTGTCGAGCAGGGCATTAACTTCTCTGGTGAAGTATCGCTGGTTGGCGCGCGCGGCTTTGATGGCAGCACCGTGTTTTATCCGCTGACGCATAACCTGCATCAGGACGGTATTTTGCGCACCAGCGTCGCTTTTCCGCAGGCCAACGCACAGCAGCAGGCGCAAGCCGAAGAGATGCTGTCGGCGATTATGCAGGAGCTGGGCTATGTGGGCGTGATGGCGATGGAGTGTTTTGTCACCCCGCAAGGTCTGCTGATCAACGAACTGGCTCCGCGTGTGCATAACAGCGGTCACTGGACACAAAACGGTGCCAGCATCAGCCAGTTTGAGCTGCATCTGCGGGCGATTACCGATCTGCCGTTACCGCAACCAGTAGTGAATAATCCGTCGGTGATGATCAATCTGATTGGTAGCGATGTGAATTATGACTGGCTGAAATTGCCGCTGGTGCATCTGCACTGGTACGACAAAGAAGTCCGTCCGGGGCGTAAAGTGGGGCATCTGAATTTGACCGACAGCGACACATCGCGTCTGACTGCGACGCTGGAAGCCTTAATCCCGCTGCTGCCGCCAGAGTATGCCAGCGGCGTGATTTGGGCGCAGAGTAAGTTCAGTTAAGCAGGTGCTCATTTGATTGCCGGATGCGGCGTAAACGCCTTATCCGGCTTACCGCTCCGGTACCCATTGTAGGCCTGATAAGACGCGTCAAGCGTCGCATCAGGCATGGTGCACCGATTGCCGGATGCTCTCATCACTACAGCGAAATACAGGTCCCCGCTTCGCCCGCCAGCGTCTCTTCAATTCGCGATAACGCCCCAATCCACGCGGGTTTACTACGGCTTCTGACATAACCACTCACCGCCGTTACCTTCGGCCCCATCGAACCATCGGCTTTGCCAAATGGAGCTAACTCATCCGGTGTGGCATGGCGAATGGCACGTTGCTGCGGCGTTCCCCAGTTTTCATATACCGCATCAGCATCGGTGAGGATCACCAGTCCATCGGCATTAATCTGCTCGGCGAGCAACGCAGCGGCGAGATCTTTATCAATCACCGCTTCACTCCCTGCCCCATCTTCTGTCACAGGCACACCGCCGCCGCCACTGCAAATCACCACATGCCCCTCTTTGAGCAACAACTCGATGGCTTCGCTGTCGAGAATTTTACGCGGTTGCGGAGACGCCACCACCCGGCGCAAATATTTACCATCACGTTTCATCTGCCAGCCGTAAGCCGCTTCCAGTGCCTCTTGTTCTTCTGGCTGATAAACCGGACCAATAAATTTCTCTGGCTGCAAAAACGCCGGATCATCAGGCGAAACCTCAATGCGCGTCAGCACCGTCGTAACAGGCGGCATCTGCGGCTGTGCGCTCAAGCTCTGCGCCAGCATATATCCAATCATCCCCTGGCTTTCCGCCACCAGCACATCCAGCGGATACGGTTCTACCTCTTTCCACGCCAGATTCTGTAACGCCAGCAGCCCCACCTGCGGCCCGTTGCCGTGAACAATCGCCAGCCGATAAGAACGGGCCAGGCGTGCCAGCGCGGGTACAGCACTGGCGATATTGCGATATTGATTTTCCGCCGTCAGCGCCTCACCGCGCTGGAGTAAGGCGTTGCCCCCAAGAGCTACAACCAGTGTTTTCATGGTTTTCCTTGTAATAATTGTTGGCCAAGCCAGAACCCCAGCAGCGTATCTGCCCCTGACGTATGCCCCAGCGCCAGCAGCGAATCAATCGCAACAGCGGTACGTTTCGGGCAACTCAGAGCATGGACAAAGTGCAGGAGTGGCGAGGCGAAATATCCTTGCGCGGCATAACGTAAATAACTGACGCTCACCGCTGTGGTAACGAGTTGAAGATTGTCGGAACAGGCAAAAAACGGGCGACCGGCGCGCGCATCTAAAGCGCCATAATACCAGGCCGCCAGCAGCATTCCGCTCAACGTGTCATCATGACTTGGCGTTAATCCGGGGCCTTTACCCAGCCAGTGCCGCCAGTCGGTCTTAACGCCATTGCGCGCGGCCTGAAAACAGTGACGAAACTGGCGTAATTCAGCGGGCAGCGGATCGCTTGCCGCCATCGCCAGTGGCCCGAAAAGTCCGGTTTCCTCCGCGCGTTGCATCCATGCAGCTGCAAGCGGTTGAGGATGCGAAGGCGGCGTAATACGCAGCAAACAATAACGCTGTGGCTGTTTAACCGTGAAACGCCCGAGGCGAATCCCTTGAGCCACAACCTGTGGTCGTTCATTGCCGCATAATCCACCGCATAACGCATCGAATTGCGCGCGGCGAAATTACACATTCCCGTCAAGCTATAGAAGAAACGCTGCCCTGGCTTTCCTCTTTTGGCGCTGACCCAACGGGTAGGATGACCCGTTTACTTTATTCGCCGGAATGGCTGGAAACCCAGCAGCAATTTAAAAAAAGAATGGCAGCAAGTGGGCTGGAAACACGTTTCGATGAAGTGGGGAATTTATACGGTCGCCTGAGTGGCACCGAATATCCACAGGAAGTGGTTCTGAGCGGTTCGCATATCGATACCGTGGTTAACGGCGGTAACCTCGACGGGCAATTCGGCGCGCTGGCGGCGTGGCTGGCAATTGACTGGTTGAAAACGTAATACGGCGCACCGTTACGTACGGTCGAAGTGGTGGCGATGGCAGAAGAAGAAGGCAGCCGCTTCCCGTATGTCTTCTGGGGCAGTAAAAATATCTTTGGGCTGGCGAATCCTGACGACGTGCGGAATATCTGTGATGCCAAAGGAAATAGTTTTGCCGATGCGATGAAGGCTTGCGGATTTACTCTGCCGAACGCCCCACTAACTCCGTGTCAGGATATAAAAGCCTTTGTTGAACTGCATATTGAACAGGGCTGTGTGCTGGAAAGTAATGGGCAATCAATTGGCGTGGTGAATGCAATTGTCGGGCAGCGTCGCTATACGGTGACGCTGAACGGCGAATCAAACCATGCAGGCACCACGCCGATGGGTTATCGTCGTGATACGGTTTACGCTTTCAGTCGCATTTGCCATCAGTCGATCGAAAAAGCGAAAAAGATGGGCGATCCGCTGGTTCTGACCTTTGGCAAAGTAGAGCCGCGCCCGAATACGGTAAATGTGGTGCCGGGTAAAACCACGTTCACCATTGATTGTCGTCATACCGACGCTGCCGTGCTGCGCGATTTCACCCAACAGTTAGAAAACGACATGCGGGCGATTTGCGATGAAATGGACATTGGTATTGATATCGATTTATGGATGGACGAAGAACCCGTGCCGATGAATAAGGAGCTGGTCGCCACCCTGACAGAATTGTGTGAAAGAGAAAAACTGAATTACCGGGTGATGCACAGTGGTGCCGGGCACGACGCGCAAATTTTCGCGCCTCGCGTACCAACCTGCATGATTTTTATCCCCAGCATCAACGGGATCAGCCATAACCCGGCGGAACGCACCAATATTACTGACCTTGCCGAAGGGGTCAAAACGTTGGCACTCATGCTTTATCAACTTGCCTGGCAGAAATAAGGAGTCATAAATGGGATATTTAAATAACGTCACCGGTTACCGCGAAGATTTACTGGCTAACCGTGCGATTGTTAAACACGGTAATTTCGCACTGTTAACCCCGGATGGTCTGGTAAAAAATATTATTCCGGGCTTTGAAAATTGTGACGCGACAATCCTCTCCACGCCAAAGCTGGGTGCCTCTTTTGTTGATTATCTGGTCACACTGCATCAAAACGGTGGCAACCAACAGGGCTTCGGTGGCGAAGGCATTGAAACGTTCCTGTATGTGATCTCTGGAAATATCACTGCCAAAGCCGAAGGCAAAACATTTGCCTTAAGCGAAGGTGGCTATCTTTATTGCCCACCAGGCTCCTTAATGACGTTTGTTAACGCCCAGGCCGAAGACAGCCAAATCTTTTTATATAAGCGCCGCTATGTTCCGGTAGAAGGCCATGCACCGTGGCTGGTTTCTGGCAATGCCAGCGAACTGGAACGCATTCACTATGAAGGTATGGATGATGTGATCCTGCTGGATTTTCTGCCCAAAGAGTTAGGTTTTGATATGAACATGCATATCCTCTCTTTTGCACCAGGTGCCAGCCACGGTTATATCGAAACACACGTTCAGGAACATGGTGCCTATATTCTTTCCGGTCAGGGGGTTTATAACCTCGACAATAACTGGATCCCGGTGAAAAAAGGCGATTACATCTTTATGGGCGCTTATTCTTTACAGGCTGGTTATGGCGTAGGGCGTGGTGAAGCGTTCAGCTATATTTACTCGAAAGATTGCAACCGCGACGTAGAGATTTAAGTCATACCACTCGCCTGATTATTTTTAGCTATGTTGGATTTTGCCACGGTTTATACCGTGGCTTTTTTTGTAACATTGCCTGATGCGCTTCGCTTATCAGGCCTACATGACCTCTGCAATATATAGAATTTGCGCGATTTTCAGGAAGGATATAGTACTCATGCCGCATCCGGCATGAGTACTGCGCTCTTATACGAAATAAATCGCATCCGCTTTAAAGGCAAGAGTCAGTTTTTAATTCCCTGACCTATTTTAATGGCGCAGGCAATATTTCGCGCGCTGTTGAAGAGATTGGTTTCACCGCTGGCGAGCACTTCGGCTAAAGGTGCCAGACGAGGCAAAATGCTGAATACCGCGTCAATGCCGTACTGGTGCACCACTTCCACGCCATCACCCAATACACCAGCAATCCCAATCACCGGTACATTAAACTGCTTCGCCACCGACGCAACGCCCAGCGGCGCTTTACCGCCTGCCGTTTGCGAGTCAATGCGCCCTTCCCCGGTGATCACCAGTGCTGCCCCCTGCACCGCCTGCGCAAGATTGACCGCATTCAACACAATCTCAATGCCCGGTTTAATATCCGCATTGAGAAATACCGCCGCCGCAATCCCCATACCGCCCGCAGCGCCGCCGCCCGCCATCTGACAGACATTAATTTCAGTTTGCTGTTGTAAAACACGGGCGTAATTTTGCAGCCCCTGTTCCAGCTCTTCAACCATCTCCGGCGTTGCCCCTTTTTGCGGGCCAAATACCGCCGCCGCGCCGCGTGCCCCTACCAGCGGGTTATCAACGTCACATGCCACTTCAATATGGCTGTTCGCCAGACGCGGATCGCATTCCTCCATCTCAATGCTTGCCACGCGCGCTAAATTGCCGCCGTTAGCCGCCAGCACCTGGCCGTCGGCATCAAGGAAACGCACACCAAGCGCCTGCGCCATGCCCATACCGCCGTCGACCGTCGCACTGCCGCCAATGCCGAGAATAATATGGCGAATGCCGTTATCCAGCGCATGGCGAATTAACTCCCCCGTACCAAAACTGGAGGCCAGCAACGGATTACGCTTTTCAGGCGCGACCAGCATCAGGCCACTTGCTGCCGCCATCTCAATCACCGCTGTTTTCCCGTCTCCGGTAAGGCCATAAAAAGTATTCACTTTTTCGCCCATCGGCCCGTAGACTTCAAGCGTCACAATGTTGCCACCCGTCGCGGCGACCATCGCATCCACCGTCCCTTCGCCGCCATCCGCTATCGGCAAACAGATATAGTGCGCATCGGGAAAGAGGGTCGAAAACCCGGCTTTAATTGCCTGACAACATTTTTCTGCACTTAAGCTCTCCTTAAAAGAGTCTGGCGCAATGACAATCTTCATTATCAATCCTTTTTCAACAAATTATTCGATGCGTTCCCACGGAATAAGATTATCCATAAGAACAGCCAGTAAAATTCCGACCAGTAAGCCGTTACTGAGCAGAGGACGAAGCGTTAATGGAAGGTCTTGCAAATACACAGGCGGTAATGCCATTAAAAATATGCCGACAAATAACGGCAATGCGAGTCGATAAATATTGCGCGCGGTAAACGTTATTTGCTGGCTAAACACCAGCGCAGAAAAGAGTAAAGGCAGATAAGAAACCAGCATGACTGCGCTACTTACCGGTAAGGGAATACTACAAAACAGTCGAGTGAGTGCCGGAACTAGTGCCACCAGCAGGCAAATAACGCTGCCATAAATAAACGAACGCCGCGTGTAATCGCCAGTCTGGGTTAATAAACCAATGGATGAAACAAACGGTGAAAATGGAATTACCGCCAGCGGTACGGTTATCAGCGTCATAAATCCGGTCGCCACAAAGCTACGACGATAACGCGTATTCCCCGCACCCTGCTGCGGATAAAAAACATCCGTGCCCCGAATCGCACCGTAGGTATTGCTGATATTCACCAGACCTGTAATCACCGCCGTCAGAATAATTCCCGGCGACAAAGCACCGCCACTGCCGAGCGGGAACCACTGCCAGTGCAACTCACCGGAGAGCGAATGCGAAGAAGGAAAGCAAAAGTACCACAACAACCAGCCGGTTATCGTACCGACCAGCAGGCCATAACGGGCAAAACGTTGCGGCAGAAAGATAATCATCGCCAGTACCAGGCACATCACCGCCACCGAGAGCGCGAACGGTGGTAACTGAATTTTAAAATTTGGGTCGGCTATGCCAAACGGCAGTCCGAGCATACCTTTGAAAAAGATAGTGGTCAGCTGCGCGCCCAGCATCAACATAAACAAGACCATCACCGACGGCGTAAATAACCGTGCCAGGCGATGGCCTAATCCGCTAAAACCAATCAACATCGTCAGCACACCGGAGAGTGCAATCCCCACCGCCAGACTGGTAGAGATATCGTTGATCGGTGTCCCGCGCGATGCTTCGCCAAGGGGGATAGTAAGGATGGTTCCCCACCACAGGCCACCTAGCCCTTCCATAATAGCGCGACGATGACCGCAAAACGCCTGAGCGAAGCAGGCCAGTGCGGTAGCAAGAAAAGCATATTGCGTGAGCGTAAGCAGGCTACTTTGCGGCAACTGAAAAGCAGAAAGTAGCGTAGGAGGAACCACAACCGTGTTGCAAAAAATAAAGAAAAACCACTGAAATCCTGATAACAGGCTTTCGCGGCTGACTGCAAAATTGAACATAAACACACCTTAACCGGAGAATGCCCGCCGCAAGGACGGGCATTGCAGGGGCCAGATTACTGCTGATGTTTAAGGATAAATTGACCTTTCGGCGCAACAGGGAAGCCCTGTTCAATGTCGTAAATCACATCACCACGTAAGATGGTTTTCGTGATACGCGCGCCAATGGTACGGCCAACATACGGGCTGACTTTGTGGCGATATTCCAGATCGTCATTGGTAAGAACATAGCTGCTATTCGGCTGAATGAAGACGAAGTCGGCATCTTTTCCTGGGGCGATACGGCCTTTTTGCTGCAGACCGAAAATATCTGCTGCGTTAGTCGCCATTAATTTGCCGAACATTGGCAGAGACATTCCGCGTTTCTGTACCGCTTCATCGAACATCACGTCCATACAGTTTTGCAGGCCGGCAATACCGCCCCATGCTTCCATGATGTTGCCGGCTTTCATTTCCGGAGGGCATGGTGAGTGGTCGGAAACCAGGCAGTCGATTTCACCGTTAAACAGTTTTTCCCACATGCCTTTCTGGTTTTCCAGATCGCGGATCGGCGGTGAACACTTCGCCAGAGTACCGATTTCTTCGAACTGATCGGTATCCAGTACAAAGTAATGCGGGCAGGATTCACAGGTAACATCCTGACCTTCCTGACGTGCACGAGTCACTTCTTCAACACCTTCCGGGCTGCTGATATGGCAAATGTGCAGACGGCAACCGGCAACTTTCGCCAGGTACAGTACGCGGCGAATCGCTTCCACTTCGGTAAATACCGGACGCGAAGCCACATAGTCATGGGCAGTTACGCGACCTTCACGTTTCGCTTCTTCGCCCAGTGCATCACAGATCAGCGCGTTTTCGCAGTGCACCAGCACCGGCTGCCCCAGTTCGCCCAGCTTCTGCGCACCTTTGAAGAACTGCCAGTCGTTTACATCACGGAAGTCGTTGTCGATACCGCGATCGCCACAGGTCGCAACGAAGCATTTGAAGCCGACAACGCCCACTTCATCCAACTCATGCAGACGATCAATGTTGTAAGACACCAGGCCACCGAGTTGTGCCGCATCGATAGTCAGCTTGCCTTTAGCGGCATCGAACTTCAGTTCAATTGAAGCACGGTCAACCGTTGCAGGCAGCTGGTTGAGCGGCATTTCGATCATGGTGGTGATACCACCTTTTGCCGCTGCGCGAGTACCGGTTTCATAACCTTCCCAGTGGCTACGACCCGGTTCAGAAATATGGGTGTGCGCATCAACCATGCCCGGCGAAACCACCAGACCAGACGCATCCATAACTTCTTTTGCATCGCCCAGATCCTGACCGATAGCAGCAATTTTTCCGCCTTTAACGGCGATATCTACAACGCGAGCTTCGTTTTCTAAAATAACGGTGCCGTTTTTAATGATTAAATCAAAAGACATAACAAACTCCTTGTAAAATACAGATTGGTTTTTAACTCAATGTTCAATATCGGGATTAATTAACCTATGGTTTTTTGCTCTCCTGTTTTTTCTGCTGTTGTACGTTTCTTTAATAAGGCGTAGGCCGCAAAGGCGACGATGACGCCGACAAACCATGAAACACGCGATAACGGTTCCATAAAGGGAATAAACTTACCGCCAAGAGATAAAATAACGGCCACCAGAGTTACTGAAAACGCAGTGAGGTTAAAACCGTTATCGTAATATTTATAATCGCCAGGTGCGGTATACAGTTCATCAAGATTAATTTTCCCACGCATCACCACAAAATAATGCGCCATCATGACACCAATTACCGGACCAAGCATTCCGTCGATAATATCGAGGAACAGATAAATACTGTCCTGATTTTCCATTAATTTCCACGGGCAGATCAGCAGGCTGATAATACTGGCAATCAGTACGCCGTTTTTATAGGTCAGTTTCGTCGGTGCAATAGCGGCAATCTGATAACCGGCAGGAATAATATTACCGGTGGCGTTAGTGGAGATAGTCGTCATCAGAATAACCAGTACCGCAAAGAACGAGGCGAACAAGCTGTCCCAACGCTGAACAATATCCAGCACGTTCCAGGTATCAGCGCCGTAATGAATACTGGCTCCGGCAATAATACATACCCCCGCGACCG
>NZ_JBQZXC010000091.1:0-15042 GCF_053555815.1 Shigella sp. SIG6
GTAACAATGAATGGTGATAATTCTTTTGGATGGAACCATGAAGCTACATTAGATAATATTCACGCCCAGAAATACAATAAAGCTTACGCGGGTGCGAGGTTAACCGCAGAACTGAAATATTTATTGCAAGATGTCGAATCCTTCGAACCCAACAGTAAATACACAATACACGAGGTTGTTTTGGGACCTGGTTATAGTACTCCAGACTATACCGGCCAAACGATAGGATACGTTGTAACCCTTCCTGCCCAAATGCCTAATTGCTGGTCATCTGAACTACCAACAATCGATCTTTATATCGACCAACTTCGCACTGTTACAGGCGTTTCTAATGCCCTCGGATTCATCATTGCTGCATTGCTAAACGCGTATTCTGATTTACCCCATGATTTGAAAATTGGTCTACGTTCCTTATCAAATTCAGCCGCAATCTACTCGGGTTTAGGTTTCGAGCGAGTGCCGCAGGACCGAGACATAAGGAGTGATCGTATGCATCTAACGCCAGCAAACCATCCTGACTTATGGACACAAGAGAATGGTGAATGGATCTACTTGCGAAATTAATGCCTGACGAAAAATAGAAAGCAAAACGCCGACCAATGGTCGGCGTTTTTACGTCTCGTTGAATAACGAATTATTCAGCTACTACGTTTACGATCACTTTCGCGAATACTTCGCTGTGAACCTGGAAGCTCACTTCGTGTTCGCCAGTGGTACGCAGAACGCCGTTCGGCAGACGAACTTCGCTCTTAGCCACTTCAACGCCAGCTGCAGTTACAGCGTCAGCGATGTCGCGAGTACCGATGGAACCGAACAGTTTACCTTCGTCGCCAGCTTTAGACGCGATGGTAACAGTTTCCAGTGCATTGATTTTCTCAGCGCGAGCATTAGCAGCTGCCAGAACTTCAGCCAGTTTAGCTTCCAGTTCAGCGCGACGTGCTTCGAAGAATTCAATGTTTTTCTTGGTAGCTGGAACAGCTTTACCCTGCGGTACCAGGAAGTTACGAGCATAGCCCGCTTTAACGTTTACCTGATCACCCAGGCTACCCAGGTTTGCTACTTTATCAAGCAGAATAACTTGCATTACCTTATCCTCTCAAAGTCGTATTAATGGACCGTGACCGATTACTGATGGCGATCAGTGTACGGCAGCAGGGACAGGTAGCGAGCGCGTTTGATAGCGCGAGCCAGCTGACGCTGGTATTTTGCACGGGTACCGGTGATACGGCTTGGGACAATCTTACCGCTTTCGGTGATGTAGTTTTTCAGCGTAGCGATATCTTTATAGTCGATCTCTTGAACGCCTTCCGCGGTGAAACGGCAGAACTTGCGACGACGGAAATAACGTGCCATATGGCTAGTCTCCAGAATCTATCAATTCAATCTGCTCGGCATGCAAAACCATTTTGCTCAGTCCGTTCTTTGCCTTGTGGCATGAAATGAACCCCTGAACGGTTATTCGACTGCCGACCGTTATACTGTGAGTAATGGCCTGGTTTTCGTGTCCGCTAACAATAACGGGCATTTGACACCATGTCTGCCGGTGAAAGCCGGCTTCCTCCTGCACAGAACGATGCTCAAGCACGAACTGGCAGTGAGGAATTCCTGATGGACTGACCTTTCGAAGGGGAGTCCTGCACACGGTGCCGGACAACACCAGACGGTTGGTCATCAGAAATTACTCTTCAGAATCCCCAGCTTCAGCATCATCAGCGGTTTCGTTTGCGAAATCATCGCGACGCTCACGGCGCTCGTCTTTCGCTTTAACCATCGGAGATGCTTCGGTAACAGCGTGCTTGGTACGCATAACCATGCTGCGGATAACGGCATCGTTGAAGCGGAAGGTAGTTTCCAGCTCATCGATCACTTCCTGCGGAGCTTCAACGTTCATCAGAACGTAGTGTGCTTTGTGCAGTTTGTTGATCGGGTAAGCCAGCTGACGGCGGCCCCAGTCTTCCAGACGGTGGATCTTGCCTTCTGCACCAGTGATGGCAGCAGTGTAGCGCTCGATCATGCCCGGAACCTGTTCGCTCTGGTCAGGATGGACCATAAAAACGATTTCGTAATGACGCATCGAATTGCTCCTTACGGATTATTCAGCCTCCTGTCTGGGTCAGCCGAATCCCGGGGAGGCAAGGAACGTGTTAAAGGTCGGCTGAAAAATGACGCGTTATAGTACTGACATACCCCGCTAAACTCAAGGGCGGAGCAGAAATAAATCTCCCCTTTCGCAAATAACCTCTAAACCGCTGATTTGAAGTTCATCACATTCCGTCACAGTGTTTTTTTGAACAACTGCATCAGAAATGGTCACCATCAACTTCTTTATCATTGATTAAAATTAAATCAGAAGATCATCACAGAGGAGAGCACACAAAGTCAGCCGTCGAGGAGGTATCTATGTTCAGTCGAGTTTTAGCCCTTCTGGCTGTGCTTTTGCTAAGTGCAAATACATGGGCAGCCATTGAAATTAATAACCACCAGGCCAGAAATATGGACGATGTGCAAAGCTTAGGCGTGATTTATATCAATCATAATTTCGCCACTGAAAGCGAAGCACGTCAGGCATTAAATGAAGAAACAGATGCGCAAGGCGCAACGTACTACCACGTAATTCTGATGCGGGAACCGGGGAGTAACGGCAATATGCACGCCAGCGCGGATATTTATCGCTAGCACCAGGTATAACCAACGAAACATTGCCATAGTTTGCTTTGCCCCCTTCGCAGGGGGCTTTTTTTGAAAAACGGCTGTGGAATTAGACCAGTTATCTCCCGAGGAAGGAAATTTCCGCAGCGCGCGTTTTACTTCTGCCCGTAATAAGCGTTAGGACCGTGCTTACGCATGAAGTGTTTATTCATCAGGTAGCTGTCGATATGATTGAGTTGTGGATTAATACTGCGCGCAATCCACGCCATTTTCGCCACTTCTTCCATCACTACCGCGTTATGCACCGCGTCGTGGGCATCTTTCCCCCAGGCGAACGGTCCGTGCTGATACACCACAATTCCCGGCGTATGCAGCGGCTCGGCGTTGCCCAGCGTTTCGATAATCACTTTGCCAGTGTTCAGTTCATACTCACCCTGCACCTCTTCTTCGCTTAATCCACGCGTACACGGGATATCACCAAAGAAGTAGTCAGCGTGCGTGGTGCCTAACGCCGGGATCGCCAGCCCCGCCTGCGCCCATGCGGTGGCATGAGTGGAGTGGGTATGGACAATGCCGCCAAGCGACGGGTAACGACGGTAGAGTTCGAGATGCGTCGCAGTGTCGGAAGATGGGCGATACTCCCCTTCCACCACCTTGCCGCTCATATCGACCACCACCATATCGTCTGCTTTCATGGTTTCGTAGGCAACGCCGCTGGGCTTGATCACCACCAGCCCGCGTTCGCGGTCGATAGCGCTGACGTTGCCCCAGGTAAAGGTCACCAGCCCATAGCGCGGCAGATCCATGTTGGCTTCAAACACCTGCTGTTTTAGCTTTTGCATTATGCCGCCTCCACCATGCCTGCTTTGGCCATGCGCGCTTTCACCCAATCACGCGCTTTCACCACTTCTGCCGCCGGGTCTTCCGCCGTTTCGCTCCACATCTCAATCAGGTACGGCCCGCAATAGCCACTCTGTTTGAGCGTTTCGAAGCAACGTTCGAAATCCACCACTCCTTCGCCAAATGGCACGTTTTTGAAGACGCCCGGTTTGGTGTCTTTCACATGCACCGCGACGATATGCCCGATTCCGGCCTGCAACTCCATCTGCACATCGTTGTCCCACGCCGACAGGTTGCCGATATCCGGGTAGAGCTGGAACCACGGGTTGTTGAGATAGTGCGCGTAACCCAGCGCCTTGCTGATGGAGTTCATCAACGGATAATCCATGAAGCGTCACCTGCGCGCGGCTCGCCATCTCAACGCTCTCTTTCAGGCCGTCACGGAAACGACGACGCGTTTCGTTATTGGCTTCCTGATAGTAAACGTCATAGCCCGCCAGCTGGATCACGCGAATGCCAACGTCCTGGGCGAACTGGATGGCTTTACGCATAATCTCCAGCCCCTGCGCCCGCACCGCGTCATCTTCGCTGCCCAACGGGAAACGACGATGGGCAGAAAGGCACATGGACGGCACACGCACGCCGGTTTCAACAATCGCATTCACCAGCGCCAGACGCTGCTCGCGGCTCCAGTCGAGGCGCGACAGGCGCTCGTCAGTTTCATCTACCGACATCTCGACAAAATCGAAGCCCAACGTTTTTGCCAGTCGCAGGCGTTCCAGCCAGCACTCCCCGGCGGGGAGCGCTTTTTCATAGATGCCAAGCGGGATTTGTTTGGACAACATATCCGCTCCTTAGCCCCACAGTTCGGCGATGGAACGTTTGAACTGACGCGCGGCTTCAACCGGAGAAGCGGCATCACGGATGCTGCGACCGGCGATAAACACATGAATTGGAATGCCTTTGAACAGCGGCAGATCTTCCAGCGCCAGGCCACCGGTGACGGTGACTTTGAAGCCCATATCGGAAAGACGTTTGATCGCAGTGATATCGGCTTCACCCCACGCCACGCCAGCGGCCTGCGCGTCACGGCTGCGGTGATAAACCACCTGCTGAATACCTGCGTCGCGCCACTGTTGCGCCTGTTCCCAGGTCCAGTAACCGGTCAGTTCGATCTGCACGTCGCCGTTAAACTCTTTTGCTACGTCCAGCGCACCTTTGGCGGTGTTGATATCCGCACAACAAATCACGGTCACCCAGTCAGCGTTGGCTTCGAAGCACATACGAGAAAGAATTTTGCCCGCATCGGCAATTTTGGCGTCTGCCAGCACGATTTTGTGCGGGTAGAGCGCTTTCAGATCGCGAACCGCACGCACGCCTTCGCCCACGCACAGAATGGTACCCACTTCGATAATGTCGACTTCTTCGGCAATCAGGCGAGTGGTTTCGTAGGCGCTATCCATAGTCTGGTTGTCCAGCGCGACTTGCAACATCGGTAATGACATCTTCAATTCCTTCTTAAGCTGCCGCGTTGGTGCGGTCAATGAGATCCAGTACTTCCTGCTCGGTACGGCAGGCACGTAAACGGTCGAAATTTTCTTCATCTTCAAACAGGTTGACGATCTGCATGATGCCCACTTCTTGGTGCGTGTTGGCATCGACCGCCGCCATGGTGATGAGGATATCCACCGGGTCGTTATCTTCGTGGTTGAACTCCAGCGGCTTTTTCAGCGTCACCAGCGCAAAACCGGTTTTCTTAACGCCCTCTTCCGGGCGACCGTGCGGCATTGCCAGGCCTGGTGCGAGCACAAAGTACGGACCGTGCTGTTCAACCGCATCCAGAATCGCCTGGTAGTAACGCGGCTCGACAACATCCGCCGCCACCAGCAGGTCAACGCCGATTTTTACTGCGTCCTGCCATGTCTCAGCTTCAGCCTGCAGGCGGATGGATTTATTCTCCGCCAGCGAATCATGTAATTTCATGGCGCGTCCTTACTTCACATCCTGCGGGAAATGCGCTTTGATCACTTCCAGCAGTTTCGGGCCAAAGTCGGCAGGAGAGAGCATGTTGCGCACGCCAACCACGTATTTGTTGCCGGTCACGGTGATTTCGCCCGCAATGTGCGTAGAAGCGATGATGATATCCGCGCCGCTCAACTCGCTTTTGTATTCGCCAACCGCGCAGCTATTTACCGTGTGGTCAATGTTTGATTGGGTTAAAAACTGGTCCACTTTCATCTTCATGATCATGGAACTGCCTTGTCCGTTGCCACACACAGCCAGAATACGTACGGTCATAATCAAAACTCCTTATTAAGCAGACTGTTCTGCCAATTGTTTTTCTGCATCTTCTTCTGCGCGCAGTGCGCGGCCAGCGAAGAACATATAAGCCAGTGCAATTACAATGATGACGGCCATAAAGGCGATACCGATGGAGAAGAAGCCCTGCATCATCGGCGGTGCCAGAATCGACCAGTCCGCCATCCCCATCCAGGCACTCATACCGGTAAGTTTCACCGCCCAGACGCAACCAAAGATTTCGATCATCCCCATCACCAGACAAATCTTCAGCGCCGCACGCCAGCCGCCGAAGTGGTTAGCGAACACGCCGATGGTGGCGTTGGAGAAGAACATCGGGATAAAGCCTGGGATAATCAGGATCGAGGAACCGCAGGCGACCAGGATGCCAACCGCAATCAGCTGACCGATGGTGCCCCACATAAAGCCCCAGACCACGGCGTTCGGCGCGAAGCTATAAATAGCCGCACAGTCAATCGCCAGAACCGCACCAGGGATCAGGCGCTGGGAGATACCGTTAAACGCTTCAGAGAGTTCCGCCACAAACATGCGCACACCCTGAGTGATGATGAAGATCGCCACCGCGAAGGAAAAACCGGTTTGCAGGATATAGACCGTCCAGTGCACTTTGCCTGCCATCGCCTGCACGGTGTCGATACCGAAGGAGAGCAGAATGGCACCAAAGAAGATGGTCATGACAATCGCCGTGGAGACGATGTTGTCGTGGAAAATATTCAGCCAGCCTGGCAGTTTGAGGTTTTCAACGCTTTCCTCTTTTTTGCCGAGGAACGGCGCAACTTTATAGGCAATTAATGATGCAAACTGTTGCTGGTGACCGATGGAGAAACCGCAGCCGCCCGTCACTTCCTGAGTCGGCTTGTACATCATGTTGGAGGTAATGCCCCAGTAGAGCGAAACCAGAATCGCCGTGCAGATAATGGTTGTCCACATGGAGTAGCCGAAAATAAACAACGTAACGGCAATCAGCCCCGCCTGCTGGAACATGATATGACCAGTCAGCATGATGGTACGAATACCGGTAATGCGACGCAGCAGCACGTAACAGATGTTCAGCGCCAGCGCTAACAACACCGCGTAACCTACCCAGCTATAGGCATCGCCCATGCGGTCGATGGTTGCCATCATCGACGCGTAAGTATCGGAAATTGCGCCGTTAATGCCGTAGACTTCGGACATTTTCGCCACCACCGGTTTGAAGGTGCTGGTGAGGATGCCGGACCCTGCCTGCAACAACATGAAACCAATTATGGTTTTAATCGTGCCTTTAATAATAACGCTGACACTTTTGCGCAGTAGGATGTAGCCCAGACAGGTCACAATACCCAGCAACAACGGGGCATTGGTCATGACCTGGTTAAAAAACACGGTAAAGATGTTGTAGAGGATCTCCATAACGATCTCCTGAAGAAGAGGTAACCGGGTATTCCGCACACCCGGAATGTTGTGCACTCACTCTAATTTTCAAAAGTAATCACAACAAGATTATTTATGATTAAATGTGACGCGACCCGCAAATAATTCCACACGGATAGAGTGGGATTCACACAACGAAACAATTATTTATTTAAATTCATTTAGTTAATTTAACTACACATTCCATTAAATCTTTCCACACTCAAAATCAACAACAACTTCCCTGGCAAAAAGTCAAAAAATGGTCATTGCCTTCCTGAAAAAATAGTGCCATGATTAATCAAAACCAATCACATATTGATTCGAATTGAATTATCATGAAGGTAAATGGCGATGAGTAAAGTGAAAAGTATCACCCGAGAATCCTGGATCCTGAGCACTTTCCCGGAGTGGGGTAGCTGGCTGAATGAAGAAATTGAACAAGAGCAGGTCGCCCCTGGCACATTTGCGATGTGGTGGCTAGGCTGCACCGGGATCTGGTTGAAATCAGAAGGTGGCACCAACGTTTGCGTTGATTTCTGGTGCGGCACTGGCAAACAAAGTCACGGTAACCCGTTAATGAAACAGGGTCACCAGATGCAGCGCATGGCTGGCGTGAAAAAACTGCAGCCAAACCTACGCACCACCCCGTTTGTTCTTGATCCGTTTGCGATTCGCCAGATCGACGCGGTACTGGCGACTCACGATCACAACGATCATATCGACGTTAACGTCGCTGCTGCCGTGATGCAGAACTGTGCTGATGACGTACCATTCATTGGACCGAAAACCTGCGTTGATTTGTGGATTGGCTGGGGCGTACCGAAAGAGCGTTGCATCGTGGTCAAACCGGGCGATGTTGTAAAAGTGAAAGACATTGAAATTCATGCGCTTGACGCTTTCGACCGTACTGCACTGATCACCCTGCCTGCCGATCAAAAAGCGGCTGGCGTACTGCCAGATGGCATGGACGATCGCGCAGTAAACTACCTGTTCAAAACCCCTGGCGGTTCCCTATATCACAGTGGCGATTCCCACTACTCTAACTATTATGCGAAGCACGGTAACGAACATCAGATCGATGTGGCGTTAGGATCGTATGGTGAGAACCCGCGCGGTATTACCGACAAAATGACCAGCGCCGATATGCTGCGTATGGGTGAAGCCCTGAATGCGAAAGTGGTTATCCCGTTCCACCACGACATCTGGTCAAACTTCCAGGCCGATCCGCAAGAGATCCGCGTGCTGTGGGAGATGAAAAAAGATCGTCTGAAGTATGGCTTCAAGCCGTTTATCTGGCAGGTTGGCGGCAAATTTACCTGGCCGCTGGATAAAGACAACTTCGAGTACCACTATCCGCGCGGTTTCGATGATTGCTTCACTATTGAACCGGATCTGCCGTTCAAGTCATTCCTGTAATCTGTCGTTTATACCGGATAGCGTGGAGAAGTTCGCGCTATCCGGCGTAGTATTTCCTGGCTATTTCAAATATCATCTAAAAAAATCAAATTTTATCGGAATAGCTCATGACTGAAGCACAAAGACATCAAATCCTCCTGGAAATGCTCGCACAATTGGGCTTTGTGACCGTTGAGAAAGTCGTTGAGCGTCTGGGAATTTCGCCTGCCACTGCGCGACGCGATATCAATAAACTTGGCGAAAGCGGCAAACTGAAAAAGGTGCGCAATGGCGCAGAAGCTATTACCCAACAGCGCCCGCGCTGGACGCCGATGAATCTGCATCAGGCGCAGAATCACGATGAAAAAGTACGTATTGCTAAAGCGGCCTCGCAGCTGGTTAATCCGGGCGAAAGCGTAGTCATCAACTGCGGCTCCACCGCGTTTCTGCTTGGGCGGGAAATGTGTGGCAAGCCAGTGCAAATCATCACTAATTATCTACCGCTGGCAAATTACCTGATCGATCAAGAACATGACAGCGTGATCATTATGGGTGGACAGTACAACAAAAGTCAGTCCATCACTTTAAGCCCGCAGGGCAGCGAAAACAGTCTCTATGCCGGGCACTGGATGTTTACCAGCGGAAAAGGGCTGACCGCAGAAGGGTTGTATAAAACCGATATGCTGACAGCAATGGCAGAGCAGAAGATGCTGAGCGTGGTAGGGAAACTGGTGGTACTGGTTGATAGCAGTAAGATTGGCGAACGCGCGGGAATGCTTTTTAGCCGTGCCGATCAAATCGATATGCTGATCACCGGCAAAAATGCTAACCCGGAAATCCTGCAACAACTGGAAGCGCAAGGGGTCAGCATTCTGCGTGTTTAAAGATGCTGGCGGAAAAATGTCACGGCAGCATCTAACGCCTCAGGCGTAATGCGGTGACGCACGCCTGGCTGCCATGAACAGGTTAGCAGTTTATCCCGTCCCGTCTCGCTTAAGGCCTGCTGCAAACGTAGTGATTCGTCGGCAGGCACAACGTCATCGTCGAGGCCATGCCACAGCAGTAGAGGTCTGTCCCCAAGTTGTTCCAGGTGGTTTGTCGCTTCCCACTCTGCCAGCGGCGCGACAATTTTATTGAATTCATTCTGCTGTGCTGCCGTTTCAGGTATCAGCGGTGGAAACAGTGAACGGGCGAGCGATGTAAAATAGCCCGATCCCATCATGCTGGCGGTACATTTCACCGTGGGGTGGCGAGCGGTAATTCCCAGTGCCGTCATCGCGCCCATCGACGCGCCACCGACTGCCAGACGGTCATCAAGCAGCCAGTTTTCTTCGGCTATTGCCGCACGTAAAGTAGTGAATTCCTGCATACTTTGTAGCAAGATTTGCCAGAATTGATTTAACCGCCGCGCTTCGTCGCCACTAAAACGGCTACCGTGATCGGGCGCATCCGGCATGATCACCCGCAAACCAGCCTGCGCCAGCGCAACGGCAAAATAGCTATACACCAGGCTGGATGAAGTAAAGCCGTGATAAAAAATTACGCACGGTAACGGGGTATCTTTTTGCCCGACAGGATAAGCATGAAGAACGGGAATATCTGCCAGCTCGCGTGATTCTATTTCAATCATCTGTCTCTCCTTTTTGTCTGGTATGACATGAAGAAATCCTTAGCACAAGTTTCTGCTGGCGGTATTAGTTCATAATGTTGAGATGTGGGTTACGCTTTCGTCACGTTTTCATTCGAAAATCGCGTACCAGGTAACAATTCGGGAACATTCCCCCAAAGTTAAATTAATAAGGCACTACACTATGGTTAGCAGGAAACGTAATAGCGTTATTTACCGGTTTGCCAGTTTATTATTGGTGTTGATGTTAAGTGCCTGTAGCGCACTGCAAGGTACGCCACAGCCAGCACCGCCAGTAACGGACCATCCGCAAGAGATTCGCCGCGACCAGACGCAAGGGTTACAGCGAATAGGTAGCGTAAGCACGATGGTTCGGGGTTCTCCGGATGACGCATTAGCAGAAATCAGAGCAAAAGCTGTCGCTGCAAAAGCTGATTATTACGTTGTCGTCATGGTGGACGAAACCATCGTGACAGGACAGTGGTATTCACAAGCCATTTTGTACCGTAAATAAATCAGACAACTTACATAGTCAGCTTTACATTGCTTTGCGTCCCTATGCGTTTACCTGTGCACAATAAATTACCGGCTGGAAGCTTGGGCGTTTATTACCGCGATGGAATGCCCTGCAACATGTGGGGAAACGAAAAATGGAGCTGACGATGAAACAATTACTTGCCTCACCCTCGCTGCAATTAGTGACTTATCCTGCGAGCGCCACGGCACAGTCTGCAGAATTCGCCAGTGCTGACTGCGTGACGGGCCTGAATGAAATAGGTCAGATCTCAGTTAGCAATATTTCAGGGGATCCGCAGGACGTGGAACGTATCGTGGCGTTAAAGGCCGATGAACAAGGTGCGTCATGGTACCGCATTATTACCATGTACGAAGACCAGCAGCCTGATAACTGGCGCGTACAGGCGATACTGTATGCATGAGTGTCATCTACAGCAAATGAACAATGCCGGATGCGGCGCGAGCGCCTTGTCCGGCCTACAATTTTCACATATTTCATTTAGTTAATCGAAACCAGCGTCGCATCAGTCGTATACGCTTACACACACACTCCCCCCGTCGCCCGCAGCAATAAATCATTCTGGATCTGCTCTGACAACCGTACGCCGCCGCGCGTATCTAACATCACCTGACACCACGCCTGCGCCATTGGCGGAGAAGCATATTTCAACATTTGCGCACCGCAGCCCAGCAGGAATAGCTGATGAGTAATCTCTCGCCCCAGTTCTTCAGCTGGCTTACGCAGCTGCTGCTGTAAACGACGAACCGCGCGATCAAAATAGCGATCCTGCCCTTTCACTTCCACAAATGCTTCCGACAATAAGTCGTATACGCCCGCTTGCTTATTGAGAACGCGCAACACATCCAGGCACATAATATTGCCGGAACCTTCCCAAATACTGTTTACCGGCATCTCCCGGTAAAGCCGCGGCAGCTCGCTCTCCTCGCAATAACCAATGCCGCCCAGCACCTCCATCGCTTCGGCCACAAACGGCATACCTCGTTTGCAGATCACAAATTTTGCCGCAGGCGTAAATAAACGCGCCCACAGGGCTTCTTTGGCATCGGCACGCCGATCCCACGCTCGCGCAAGACGAAACAGCAACGCCGTTTGCCCTTCAAGCTGAAGTGCCATGCGACTTAAGACATGACGCATAAGGGGCTGTTGGATCAATGGATTACCAAAAACATGCCGTTGATGTGCATGATAAATCGCCAGCGAAAATGCACGGCGCATCATGGCATGGCTACCCAGGGCGCAATCAAAACGCGTCATCCCCCCCATTTTCAGGATCAGACGAATTCCTTCCCCTTCCTGCCCCAATAACCAGCCAATGGCATCCTGAAACTCCACTTCGCAACTGGCGTTAGAGCGATTACCCAGCTTATCTTTCAGCCGCTCGAGGCGAATCGCGTTGCGTTGCCCGTCAGGCAAAAAGCGCGGCACAAAAAAGCAGGACAGACCGCCCGCGGTCTGCGCCAGCACCAGATGCGCATCGCTTTGCGGCACCGAGAAAAACCATTTATGCCCCACCAGCCGATAAGAGCCATCTTCCAAACGCTCTGCACGGGTGGTGTTGCTCATGACATCGGAACCGCCCTGCTTTTCCGTCATTCCCATGCCAATCAACAAACCGCGTTTTTGCCCACCTGGCAATAAGTGAGAATCGTAGCGATCGCTCAGCAGCGGCGTGGTCCAGTCCTGAAACGGCGTGGGTAACATCTGTAACAACAATGGCGTGGCGGCAAAGGTCATCGTTATTGGACATAACGACCCAGCCTCAACCTGCGCATGTAACATAAAACGCGCCGCGCGCGCCACAAATGCGCCGGAGCGAGCGTCTTCTTCCCAGGCAAGATTGTGCACCCGATTGGTACATAACGCCTGCATCAGCAGGTGCCATGCGGGATGGAAACGAACATCGTCCAGACGCCGCCCCTGGGCATCGTAGCGCAACAGTTCAGGCGGGTTTACATTCGCCAGCCGCCCCAGTTCAAGGGATTCAGCCGTTCCTAACTGCTGACCAATACTGGCTAGAAAATCGCTATCCCAGCCAGCACCTTCACGCGTTACCGCTTCGCAAAGCGCGCCATCAGACAGGTATAAGTTGCTGTTATTTAACGGTATAGGTTGATTAAAAATGGTGTGAGTTTGCCAGTGCACTGTGTCTCCCTCCATCAATGGCAGTCACCATTAGTATGGTCACTGCCATGGATTCATGACAGAAAGAGATTGCTAAAACATTCTTATCCAGCAATGTAATGCGGAACGAAACGTGAGGTGTCTTTGGTGATCAGTGTGTTATCTTCACGGATCCCCATTCCGCACGCTTCATCATCGACAATCCAGCTACCGATGAGTGTGTAGCTATCGCCAAATCGCGGCAGAGGTTGAAACGCCTGGTAGATCATCGGTTCATCGGCGTAATCACCATCAGCGTGGTCAACGACGTTATTCTGACCGTCGAAAATGGTGACGTTTCCGCCTTCGCGCGAGTAGATCGGTTTACGCACATAGCTTTCGCCAGCGGCAATCTGCGATTTTTCACCCTCAAACCAGGATGCAAGAAGGTTAGGATGACCAGGGAAGAAGCGCCAAAGCAGCGGCATTAGCCCTTTATTACTCAAGATACTTTTCCATAACGGCTCCACCCATTGCTCGCGACGCTTGCGCAGCAGCGGACCGTTATCGTCATGCATCATCCACTCCAGCGGATACAGCTTAAATGCACGCTGGATGACATTATCATCAAGATCGGTCAGTACGCCGCCGACGCCCAAACCGAGATCTTCAATGTAGATAAACCGCGACTCCTGCCCTGCCTGCTGGGCGCAGTCCTGCAAGTACAGCACGGTACTCCTGTCTTCATCGGTGTCCTGACAGCAGCAAAAATAAAACGGTTCCCGACTGTAAAGCTCACTAAAGCGCGAAATCAGGCGTTCCTGAATGGCGTTGTACTGATCGGCATCACGCGGAATAATGCCGCTGCGCCGGGCATCCTCCAGCCACAACCACTGGAAATAAGCCGACTCATACAACGAGGTCGGCGTATCGGCGTTGTACTCCAGCAGCTTCACCGGCGCATTGCCACACCAGGCAAAATCCATCCGGCCATACAGCGAAGGATCGCGTGCGCGCCAGCTTTCGGCGATCACATCCCAGTACAACGGCGGGATCGCCAGTTGCGTCAGGATCTCTTCGTCTTTAACCGCGCGATCCACCACCTCAAGGCACATCTGATGCAGTTCCGCAGTCGGTTTTTCGATCTGCTCTTCAATCTGGCGCAGAGTAAAACGGTAAGCCCGACTCTCGTCCCAATAGATTTCATTGTCGATGATATGAAAGTCGAAACCGTTGTTAGCGGCGATCTGGTCCAGATCCCGCCGCACAGGAACGTTGTGTCTCAGCATGATTAGCCTCCCCAATGCCCACGGGCGCTGGAAGAACGACTATAGCCGCCGCGCGAAACGGTCGACGCTTTTCTGGTGGTAAAGCCGCCTGAAGAGTAAGACTCTTTTTTGCCAGAACCGAAGCGCCAGGAGTAATCACCGGAAGTGTTGCGCCAGACGGGGCGGGAAGCAAATGAGGATCCGCCGCTGTTATAGACGAACGGCTCATCGCGATCTTTACGAATAACCCGGCTTAACAAAAATCCAGAAACGACCGGGATCCAACTCTGTTCAACATTGTCGTAGTAGCAATTTTCGTACTTAGACTGACAGTTCTGCTGAGTCATATTCTTTGGAACATCGGCATAAAATGCCGCTTTGGCGTTGTTCCAGCCACGCGCGCAAATGTCGGCATTATTACCGTCATCAATACAATCCTGCACTGTCGCGTAAAATGTTCCGTCGCCGTCGTTATCGACATCGCTACTATCGCTACAACCTTTCAATACGAAAAAAGCGGCACCGCCCATTAGCGCCAACGTTAAGTATTTTTGTGCGTAGCGATTGCGACGCGGTTCAAAAGGATTATTCGGTCTACCAATGCGACTGATCGCTCCGTGACCAATTTTACTGTTATTTCTTGATTTGCGTTTTCTGGCCATGATCGTCCATTACCATGTCATACAAGCTGCGTTAAAAATACCGCCAGCCAGCGCGGCGGTTCCCATAAACATTCCTGCTGCGGTATTGTGATTAATAATTTTTTCGCTTAATGCGGGCATATAAAGTCTGACACCAGCAAAAACGAGTAACTGAATCACCAGTGCAATCCCGCCCCAGGCGAAATAGTCTGGAATACTCACCGCATTGATTGCCGCACTGGATAATGGGATAACGTAACCTAACAATGT
>NZ_JBQZXC010000092.1:0-14872 GCF_053555815.1 Shigella sp. SIG6
TATTTTTCTGCCTGTGCGCGCATTTTTGATACCAGTAAAGAGATAGACATGCCCGCAGAACAAAACAGATAAATGTGTTTCTTTTCCATAAAACTGCCCTCATCGACGATTATCTGTCAGCCAGACACTCCGCAAGCCTTAACCTGCTTCCATGCTCTGGGTAACTTGCGAAACCAACATGACTTTTTTTGTGGCTGAAAGGAGTATACGGTATAGACCTGAGCAATAGTATTTCTTTGACCTTATAAATTGTTTCTCCTTGACCTGTGGTTATGACCCTCTTCACATTTCGGGCAAATAATTCGCGAAGATAATTAAGAACTCAGGCCAAAAAAAACCGGCGCAATGGCCGGTTTCCGTTGTTACTCAAGCTTTCAGACGAATTGATTACTTCGCAGCCTGTGGATCAGTGTCGTATTCAGCACAGGTCTGATAACCGGAGTTGATGACATGTCCGGTATCATCTAACGCGACAAAGTAGGTTTCTGCTTTACCATCACGTTGACCCAGGATGTAGGTCTGGCAAGTACCGCGAGCATGGATCATGCTCACTTCAGACGAAGGTTTACCCGCAATTTGTGCAACCTGCGCCCGGCTCATGCCTTTTTTGACGTATTTCACCACAGGCTGTACAAACTGGTCTTTGGTACGATCATAAGCTGTACAACCCGCCAGCATGGTTAATACCGCCGCTGCACTCAGAATTCCTGCCATATTCTTGTTCATATTCCGTCCTCTTGTTTATCAGCGTGTTAGATAAGCCTGGAATACATTGGGCGCTTTTTCAAGCCCGTGAACGAAACGGCTCCGCTTTCAGAGGATTCCTGTATGACGTTTTAACCACCATTCAGCCCGCTGTCGCTTGTCGTTTCAGTAGCAACGGGTTAGCTTTAAGGAAGTTTTGTCTTTTCTGTCTGGAGGGGTTCAATGACATTGCAACAACAAATAATAAAGGCGCTGGGCGCAAAACCGCAGATTAATGCTGAAGAGGAAATTCGTCGTAGTGTCGATTTTCTGAAAAGCTACCTGCAAACTTATCCGTTCATTAAATCACTGGTGCTCGGGATCAGCGGCGGTCAGGACTCCACGCTTGCCGGAAAGCTGTGCCAGATGGCGATTAATGAGCTGCGCCAGGAAACTGGCAACGAATCACTGCAATTTATTGCCGTACGCCTGCCCTATGGTGTTCAGGCTGACGAACAAGATTGCCAGGATGCCATTGCCTTTATTCAACCGGATCGCGTATTAACCGTTAATATCAAGGGCGCGGTATTGGCTAGCGAGCAGGCATTGCGGGAAGCAGGCATTGAACTGAGCGATTTTGTCCGTGGCAATGAAAAAGCGCGTGAGCGGATGAAAGCACAATATAGCATTGCGGGTATGACCAGCGGTGTCGTGGTGGGCACCGATCATGCAGCAGAAGCCATTACCGGATTCTTCACTAAATATGGTGACGGCGGTACGGATATTAATCCGCTGTATCGTCTCAACAAACGCCAGGGTAAACAGTTACTGACGGCATTAGGTTGCCCGGAACACCTTTATAAGAAAGCCCCAACTGCCGATCTTGAAGATGATCGCCCTTCTCTGCCAGATGAAGTGGCACTCGGCGTGACCTATGACAATATCGACGACTATCTGGAAGGGAAAAACCTACCTGAACAGGTCGCCAGAACAATAGAGAACTGGTATCTGAAAACCGAACATAAACGCCGTCCGCCAATTAACGTTTCCGATGATTTCTGGAAAAAGTAATAATTTGCACCTATTGGATTGTGCGAAAAAGAGTAATTTGTTCACGCCGGATGCGGCGTGAACGCCTTATTCGACCTACAAAACTATGCAAATTCAATACATTGCAGGAGTCGAATAGGCCTGACAGGCGTAGCACGTCAGACGGTGTAACCTTTGTCATCAACCCGCCTCTTTTTTAATCGCCTCCCGCCTGTTACACTGGATAGATAACCAGCATTCGGAGTCAACAGTGGTACGGCGTTTAACTTCTCCGCGGCTCGAATTTGAAGCTGCGGCAATTTATGAATATCCCGAACATTTACATTCATTCCTTAATGACTTACCCACCCGACCAGGGGTGTATCTGTTTCATGGCGAAAGTGACACCATGCCGCTCTATATCGGCAAAAGCGTTAATATCCGCAGTCGGGTGCTTTCTCATTTACGCACCCCGGATGAAGCCGCCATGCTACGGCAATCCCGGCGAATTAGCTGGATCTGCACCGCAGGCGAAATCGGCGCTCTGCTCCTTGAAGCGCGATTAATCAAAGAACAACAGCCGCTGTTTAATAAACGGTTGCGCCGCAATCGCCAGCTCTGTGCCCTGCAATTAAATGAAAAGCGCGTCGATGTGGTGTATGCCAAAGAGGTGGATTTTTCACGAGCCCCCAACCTGTTTGGCCTGTTTGCCAATAGGCGCGCAGCTTTGCAAGCATTGCAGAGCATCGCTGATGAACAAAAACTTTGTTATGGCCTGTTGGGACTGGAACCGTTAAGTCGCGGTCGTGCATGTTTTCGTTCAGCGCTAAAACGTTGTGCCGGAGCATGCTGCGGTAAAGAGAGCCATGAGGAACATGCGCTACGCTTGCGCCAGTCTCTGGAGCGTTTGCGGGTGGTGTGTTGGCCTTGGCAAGGTGCGGTGGCACTGAAAGAACAGCCCCCGGAAATGACTCAATATCATATTATTCAAAACTGGCTGTGGCTGGGGGCGGTTAATTCGCTGGAAGAAGCGACAACGTTAATTCGGACACCCGCCGGGTTTGAGCACGACGGTTATAAAATGCTTTGTAAGCCGCTGCTTTCCGGTAACTATGAAATTACTGAACTTGATCCGGCGAATGACCAGCGAGCCAGTTGATTTCACTGAACAACAGTTTACCTTGCGGTTGTAAAAGCCGCAGGGTGTGCCTGCCATCGAACCAGCACGCGCCCTGGTCGGTAGTGAGCAGTTTGTCGCCCAGTTGCCACGCCCCGTTAATCACAAACACCACCCCGCCGCGTGAGCCAAAGGTAGTAAACGTACGTTCGGCAATTCTGACTTTCGCCTTACAGACATCCAGGCGCGTCATAATATTGAAATCCATCGACATCTGCCCTGCCGTCAGTTTCGCTTTTACCACCTGGTCCGCCGTAAAGGCAAAAGGCTGTAACGGTTTTAAGGTATGGTTAAAGCGGTCTGCGCTTTCAAGGAGCATCTCGCCGCCTTCCAGCAACGTCACTATCCTTTCCATGCCGGGAAACAAAGAAAACTCCCCATTCGCCGCGATGGATGCAATGCTGGCACGCCAGTAAAAATCACGTTTTGCCGGTGGGAAAGTGCAAATTTCGCGCGTTTCACCGGCAGCGTTTCGCCACAGATTCACCGACATTTTACGCATATCAAAGTATTCCATACTCGCTCCCGGCCCGTTCTTTTCATTGTTATCGTTCAGGTAACCGTGGATGGTTATCGGCAACTCGGGTGATTTACGTTAGTGGTGATCAGGCTTTTTTTACAACTGTTTGAGAAGAGAAAAGAAAACCGCCGATCCTGTCCACCGCATTACTGCAAGGTAGTGGACAAGACCGGCGGTCTTAAGTTTTTTGGCTGAAAGATTATTCAGCAGTTGCAGGCATTTTACCTTTTGCCGCTGGACGTTCTGTCAGACGCTTCTCAAAATTAGCATTAAATTGCTTTTTCTGTTCCGGCGTCAGGATGTTGTAAATTTTGTTCTGGGTTTCCATGTGCGCCAGCATGTTAGCTTTGCGCTGTTCTTCCATTTTTGCGATCTGCGCTTCAGCTTTTGCTTTATCGAAGGTATCGCTGGCAATGATGTCATGCATTGCGCGGCGTTCTTCCAGCGGCGGACGTTTCATCTGGTCACGCTGGCCTTTCATGATTTCGTGGATCTGCTGTTTCTGCGCGTCGGTCAGGTTCAGGTCTTTGAACATCATGTCCTGATGCGGACCGAACTTGCCTTTGTGGTGCATCATCGGCTTCGCGTCAGCCGGTGCTGCGGTAGTGGTGTCTGCGGCATGGACCAGGTTAGCCGCGCCAAGAGCCAGGGTAGAGGCAACAAACAGTGCAGTTAATTTACGCATATTCTATATCCTTCCTTTCAGTTATTTATTACGGTTTTCTTAAGTAGCGTGCCGTGTTGACGAGATTAACTTTACTGACTTTAGCGTCAATTAATCAGAGCAACGGTAAAACAATGAAAGTGTAAAAAACACTTTTGCGCCAATTATGGAGAAAAAAAGAAAATTTGATGGAGAGTGATGAGAGAATATTACAACACGATGATTTTGCAGAGATTATGAAGAACTATACCGGATGACTGGTGATAAATAAAGCAAATAACCAGGATTAATCTGTATTAATTTATAAGAAAGCAACTTAATACCCGCAGAATGATTTCTGCGGGTAAGTATTAGCTTATTTTTTCGAGCATTAATCCCGCGCGTAATCCCAACGCTACCAACGGATTAGGGAATAACACATACTCTACATCATGGGTTACGGTAAAACGTTCCTCTCCGTCCTGCGCCAGCAATGTTCCTTTCTCAAACGGCATAAAATTCAGCGTGTCACTTGCCATATGCATTTCGAAGGACGGCGAGTGGCGAGTAATTTGCGAAACCACCCGATAACGGAGCGGCGGTGTTCTCACGATACCGACACTCTCACCAGATAGCAGCGCAGCAATTGCGCTGGCAGTTACTGCAAACTGGCGAAGATCGTTTTGCCCAAAGGGCAACGCTTTGCCAAGTTCCAACGTACAGGCCAGCGCGCCAAAATGTCTGACGCTGAAATGGGTAAACGTACCACCAGGCTCCTGATGGAACACCAGCGCCTCCAGCCCCGCCGCACCCAGCCACGTCAGAAATTTCTCGTCCCAGGGAATGTCGCGTTGCGGTAATACACCGAACTGCGGATGCAAGGAGCCACGAATTGCGGTATGTAGATCAAGGTGCCAACGCACAGATTCTTTGCCCTGGTCATAAAAATCTTCCAGGCACTGTTCCAGTTCGCGCGCCCGACAGGTTTCTCCGCTTTCAGCAAATAGCTGCCAACGACCGCCAAACATTCGGTTCATATCGCTATGGCAATAACGTTTCCCTTGCTTCAGCGCAGGAGGATTCCCGAGGATCACCAGCAACCGCCAACGTAACGGGATCTCGCCGTGAGATATCGCGCCAAGCAACGCGTCCAGCATTTCCACAGGTGCCGTCTCATTACCGTGGATCCCCGCAGAAATCACCAGCGCGCCTTGCGGTGGCGTTAATGGCGTCAGTTCCAGCACACCATCGCCCAGCCAGCGCCAGCGAACGCCGTTGATTTCTCGCTCGGTGATAACCGGTTTTTTACCCGTTAAGGTCAGAGCAAGAAAATTATCCATTGCCCCCTCCCTCGCGCTGGAACGGATAAACCGAACCGAGATTCAGTAATTGGCTCAATACATCCAGTGCTTCCCGCCCTTCGCGCAGCAATTGCGGGTCGGCCAGATCGGCAGCAGTAAGACGATCGCGGTAGTAACGATCCACCCAGTCATTGAGCGCATTAAACAAGGTATCGTTCATCATCACCGCCGGATTCACCGCCCGGCGTTCTTCTTCTGTCAATACCACCCGCAACCGCAGGCACGCCGGGCCGCCGCCATTCGCCATGCTTTCACGTAAGTCAAAGACTTTTAGTTCGCTAATCGGGTTGTCAGCGGCAAGGAGTTCATTGAGATACCCCCATACTCCGGCGTGTTCCCGACACTCCTGAGGCAGCACCAACATCATGGAACCATCATCGCGGCTCAACAGTTGGCTGTTAAACAGATAGGTAGACACCGCATCCGACACGGAAACCTGAGTTGCCGGAACTTCTATCGCCATAAAACCGTTCACCCGCGCCCGCAGGTTTGCCAGTAACTGTGACTGGCGAGCGAACGCCTGTTGGTGGCAAAACAGCACCTGGCGGTTACTCACGGCAATCACGTCATTATGAAAAACGCTCTGGTCGATAACGTCCGGGTTTTGCTGGGCGAAAATCACCTGTTGGGGATTCACCTGATTAAGCCTTGCCACCGCCTCGCTGGCTTCGCGAGTCTGTCGCGCCGGATAACGGGAAGGCCGGGTATCATTGCCTTCTTCTCGCCCGTAGACAAAAAGTAGCATACCCGGTTCACCGTAATGACCGCCGAGACGATTGTGGTTTGCCGCCCCCTCATCACCGAGCAACGCTACCTGCGGCAACGCCGAATGGACGCTAAATTTCTCTTCGTCCTTAAAAATCGCTTTTAACAGCGATTCAGTGACGGGCGCTTCCAGCGAACGGTGAAATTTATTGTTCAGGTTGGCAACGGTGAGATGCACTTTGCCATCCAGCGTATCGGCAGATGGCGCGATCGTTGCCGCATTGGCTACCCACATTGGCGAAGCGGAACTGACGCTGGAAAGCCAGTGCGGTGCCTGGCGTGCAACTTTTTCCAGTACCTGCTTATCGCTACCACTGAATCCCAACTGACGCAGCACCGGAATAAACGGACGCTCGTGCGGCGGGATCACGGCCTGGGGGAATCCCGCATCGGCAAGGGCTTTCATTTTCAGTAAGCCCTGTTTTGCCGCCAGTCGCGGGTTAGACACCTGAAAACGGTGACGGGTAGAGGCTTCATTACCAAACGACAGGCCCGCGTAATGATGCGTCAGCCCTACCAGCCCGTCGAAATTAACTTCCCAGGCGTTCATCGCACCACCTCATCGGAAAAATCCAGCCCGGGGTTAAGCGTGGCGGGCAATGTTAACGAGTCCGACTCCAGGCTCGCCATAGGCCATGCGCAGTAATCTGCGGCATACCAGGCGCTGGGGCGATGGTTACCGGAAGCACCAATGCCGCCGAATGGCGCGGTACTGGCAGCACCAGTAAGCGGTTTGTTCCAGTTAACAATCCCCGCCCGCGCCTCCAGTAACAATTGATCGAATTTTTCCCGCTCGGGGGAAACCAGACCGCAAAAGAGTCCGAAGCGAGTGTTGTTCGCCATCCGAATCGCCTCATCAAAAGTATCATAACGCCAGACGCGCAAAAGCGGCCCGAACACCTCTTCATCCGGCACACCGCCAACGCCCGTCATTTCAATGATCCCTGGTGTCAGCAACGATGTCCCTGCTTGTAATAAGCGCGGCGCAAGCAGGGTTCGTCCGCCCATCGCTTCCAGTTGCTGCCAGGCAGTAACCACCTGCTGTGCGGCCTGTTCAGAAATCAGCCCGCCAATAAACGGCTGCGGTTCGTCATCCCAGTTGCCCGGCGTTAATCGCTGGCTGACGGCAACCAGACGAGCAAGAAACGCATCGCCCTGCGCTCCGCTTTTGAGCAATAAACGGCGGGCGCAGGTGCAGCGTTGCCCAGCTGTGACAAACGCCGACTGAATGGTCAGATGGACAGCCGCGTCGATATCCGCCACCTCATCGATAATTAGCGGATTATTACCGCCCATCTCAAGGGCGAGAATTTTCTCCGGCTGACCGGAGAGCTGGCGATGCAGCTGGTAGCCGGTATTGGCGCTACCGGTAAACAGCAAACCGTCGAGATCCTCCAGCGCACTCAGCGCCTGACCCGTTTCACGCCCGCCCTGCACCAGGTTCAGCACGCCCGGCGGCAAGCCAGCCTGCTGCCATAAACGCATTACCGCTTCGCCACTCCACGGTGTCAGTTCGCTGGGTTTAAAGATAATGGTGTTACCTGCCAGCAATGCCGGAACGATATGTCCGTTCGGCAAATGACCAGGGAAATTATACGGCCCAAACACCGCCAGCACGCCGTGCGGGCGATGTCGCAGGCTCGCCGCACCGTCCGGCATTTCACTACGCTGCTCGCCGGTACGAACGTGATACGCCTTAATTGATATCGCGATTTTATTGATCATCGCCGTCACTTCGGTTGCCGCTTCCCAGCGCGGCTTACCCGTTTCTCTGGCAATAATCGCGGTTAATTCGGCTTTATTGCTTTCCAGCAATCCGGCAAAGCGTTCGACAACGACCTGACGTTCAGCCAATGAGAGCCGCGCCCAGCGCGGAAACGCCGCACGGGCTGCCCGACAAGCCTGTTCGACCTGAGCGGCATCGGCATCATTGCCTTGCCATAACACCTCGCCCGATACCGGATTACGCTTCACACGCGATGCGCCCTGGCCCGTTATCCAGTCACCGTTAATCCATAAAGTCATGCTGTTTTCTCCTCTGCGCACAGGCGCACCAGACGAACGCGATCCCCTGCGTGGCATTTGAGGGCATCCAGTTGTGCGGCGGTTAAAATCAAACGCTCGGTTGCCGGATCGGTACGCGCCAGCACCACGCGGAAATGGTGATAATTTTCATTGGCGACCAGGCAGGCCGGAAAATCGCCCTGCGCAGGCTGCCCTTCTGCCACTTCCACCAGCCGACTTTTACGGATGGCGCGCACGCGGTCGATGTCACACTCAAGCGTTGGCCCGCCGTCGAAGATGTCGATATAGTTGCGGTAACGAAAACCTTCTTTCTCCAGCACCGCGCGGGCAGGCGCGGTTTGCGGATGTACCTGACCGATGACGTCCTGGGCTTCCTGGGATAAAAAGTGGGTATAGATCGGATGTTTCGGCATCAGTTCTGCAATAAATGCCTTTTGCCCGGTGCCGCAGAGAAAATCGGCGCGGCTAAAATCCATCGAAAAGAAGCGTTTACCGAGGCTTTGCCAGAACGGTGAATAGCCGTGTTCGTCAATCACCCCGCGCATTTCAGCAACCACTTTGTCATTAAACTTGTCGCGAAAAGCCGCCATAAACATAAAGCGCGATTTCGACAGCAAATAGCCGTTGCCCTCTTTGCGCCAGTCCGGGTCGAGAAACAGCGTGCACAGCTCGCTGCTGCCGGTGTGATCGTTACTAAGAAACAGCGTCGGCAATGCGTTATAGACATTCAGCTCTTTTGAGGCGTGAACCAACGTGCCGACGCGATAATAGTTGTACCAAGGATCGTTCAGCCCAACCGCCACCTCAATAGCGCAAATCCCCGCCACGGTGCCTGTCTCGCTATCTTCCAGCACGAACACATAGCCCTGCTCGCTTTTGGGCAGTTCGCCTTGCCAGGTTTTGATTGCCCTTTCGATACGCGCCGAAAGCGTGGCTTCATTGGCGGGAAGCGACGTCAGGCCGCCGCCCGTTTTGCTGGCAAGCTGCATCAGCGCCGAGACATCTGAGCGCTCAACGGGACGGATGACCATCATGATGAACCTCGGCTAACAAAGTGTTCGCAAGCAGCTGCAAAGCGATCCAGTCCGATCGTCACCTCTTCTTCGCTGACATTGAGCGCAGGCGCAAAACGCACCACGTTGCCACCCGCAATCAGTACCATCACGCCTGCTTTCGCCGCTTCCAGAGAGATCTGTTTCGCTTGCCCGGCGTAATCGGCATTCAGTACACAGCCAATCAACAAACCTAAGCCGCGAACTTCACTGAACAAACCATAGCGGTGATTAATAGTATTAAGACGCTCAACAAACCAGTCGTGACGCTGTTTAACGCCATTAAGCATCTCTGGTGTGTTGATGAGCTCCAGCACTTTGCCTGCTACCGCCGAGGCCAGCGGATTACCGCCATAGGTGGTGCCATGAGTGCCAACGGTCATCACGCGGGCGCACTCTTCGGTTGCCAACAACGCACCGACCGGGAAACCGCCGCCCAGCGCTTTGGCGGTGGTTAACAGATCGGGCGTCACGCCGTAGTGCATATAGGCATACAGCTCACCAGTGCGCCCGACGCCGGTTTGTACCTCATCAAAAATCAGCAAGGCATTGTGGCGGTCACACAATTCACGCAGACCTTGTAAAAACGCGTTGCTGGCTGGCACCACACCGCCTTCGCCCTAGATGGGCTCGACAATCACCGCACAGGTGGCGTCGTCAATCAGCGCGCTGGCAGAGTTAATATCGTTATATGCAGCATGACGAATATCCGCCGGCAGTGGCGCAAAATCCTGTGAATAGGCTGGCTGCCCACCCGCACTGACAGTAAACAGCGTGCGACCATGAAACGCATTTTTGAACGCCACGATGCCACTCTTATGGCTGCCGTAGCGGTCGTGAGCGAATTTACGCGCCAGTTTTAGCGCCGCTTCGTTGGCTTCCGCACCGGAGTTACAAAAGAAGACGCGATCGGCAAACGTGGCGTCGATCAATTTTTTCGCCAGTCGCAGTACCGGCTCGTTGGTGTAACCGTTGCCGGTATGCCAGAACTTACTCGCCTGTTCGTTCAGCGCTTCATGCAGTTCCGGATGCGCATGGCCCAGCGCGTTCACCGCAATGCCACCCGCGAAGTCGATATACTCTTTCCCCTGCTGATCCCACAAGCACGAACCTTCGCCACGTACCGGTATAAAGGGTGCCGGAGCGTAAACAGGTATCATCCATTCATCAAAGTTTTCACGCGTAATTGGCTGAGACATAGCGACCTCTACAGTAAATAATTCGTTATTTGTATGTTAACAATAAGTAATGTTTGCGCTGTAAATGTAGATGGCAGGGTTCGTGCCAGCCAGTGATAAAAGTGCATAAACGGCGGAGGCTAACTGGAAATCAAGGAGTTATAACCAAACCATATGCATTTAAAGTACATATAAAGTGAATACGTTTGCGATGTGGGTGAATAAAAAGAATAAAAAACGCAATGTTATGCAGAAGTAAAATATAATTCTGGAATTGTGATCATTGACGAAATTTACTGGAAATTACTGCGCCATTCTGACGCAGCGCGCACCAAAAGCGGGCATTTTTTGCGCCATCGTTGACATCATTAACAACCATCGATCAAATCACTTAACAACAGGCGGTAAGCAACGCGAAATTCTGCTACCATCCACGCACTCTTTATCTGAATAAATGGCAGCGACTATGAAATTTGTCTCTTTTAATATCAACGGCCTGCGCGCCAGACCTCACCAGCTTGAAGCCATCGTCGAAAAGCACCAACCGGATGTGATTGGCCTGCAGGAGACAAAAGTTCATGACGATATGTTTCCGCTCGAAGAGGTGGCGAAGCTCGGCTACAACGTGTTTTATCACGGGCAGAAAGGCCATTATGGCGTGGCGCTGCTGACCAAAGAGACGCCGATTGCCGTGCGTCGCGGCTTTCCCGGTGACGACGAAGAGGCGCAGCGGCGGATTATTATGGCGGAAATCCCCTCACTGCTGGGTAATGTCACCGTGATCAACGGTTACTTCCCGCAGGGTGAAAGCCGCGACCATCCGATAAAATTCCCGGCAAAAGCGCAGTTTTATCAGAATCTGCAAAACTACCTGGAAACCGAACTCAAACGTGATAATCCTGTACTGATTATGGGCGATATGAATATCAGCCCTACAGATCTGGATATCGGCATTGGCGAAGAAAACCGTAAGCGCTGGCTGCGTACCGGTAAATGCTCTTTCCTGCCGGAAGAGCGCGAATGGATGGACAGGCTGATGAGCTGGGGGGTGGTCGATACCTTCCGCCATGCTAATCCGCAAACAGCAGATCGTTTCTCATGGTTTGATTACCGCTCAAAAGGTTTTGACGATAACCGTGGTCTGCGCATCGACCTGCTGCTCGCCAGCCAACCGCTGGCAGAATGTTGCGTAGAAACCGGCATCGACTATGAAATTCGCAGCATGGAAAAACCGTCCGATCACGCCCCCGTCTGGGCGACCTTCCGCCGCTAATTTAGCAGCTCTCCTGGCTCAAACTGGGTCAGGAGAATTAACCTTGAGAAAAATCAACAAACTGTCAGTAATGATTTGTTGCCTGCCGTCCTTTGTTATACCGTCACTGCGTTTTTAGTTGTCTGACCACATCTCTATTATCAAGTTTGATATAGGAAACTCCACGATGAACGCTGAGCGTAACTTTCTGTTTGCCTGTCTTATTTTTGCGCTGGTCATTTACGCTATCCACGCTTTCGGTTTATTCGATCTGCTCACCGATTTACCCCACTTCCAGACACTCATTCGCCAGAGCGGATTGTTCGGTTATAGCCTCTATATTCTGTTATTCATCAATGCCCCCCTCTTTCTGTTACCAGGAAGCATACTGGTGATCGCTGGAGGAATAGTTTTTGGCCCGCTCTTAGGGACACTACTCTCATTAATTGCCGCAACGCTGGCCTCCTCGTGCTCATTCCTGCTGGCGCGCTGGCTGGGACGTGATTTACTGCTGAAATACGTGGGCCATAGCCATACCTTCCAGGCCATTGAAAAAGGCATTGCGCGTAACGGTATTGATTTTCTTATTCTGACCCGCTTAATCCCGTTGTTTCCTTACAATATTCAAAATTACGCTTACGGATTAACCACCATCGCCTTCTGGCCTTATACCCTTATTTCGGCACTCACGACCCTGCCCGGTATTGTTATTTATACCGTGATGGCAAGCGATCTCGCCAATGAAGGCATTACGCTGCGCTTTATTTTACAACTCTGTCTGGCGGGCCTGGCGCTGTTTATTCTCATCCAGCTCGCAAAACTCTACGCCCGACACAAACATGTGGATCTGTCTGCTTCGCGCCGCAGCCCACTTACTCACCCAAAAAATGAAGGATAGAACGATGTCGCAACATTATTCAGTGTCATGGAAAAAAGGACTGGCTGCACTCTGCTTACTGGCTGTTGCCGGGCTTAGCGGCTGCGATCAAAAAGAGAATGCGGCGGCAAAAGTGGAATACGACGGACTTTCGAACAGCCAACCGCTGCGCGTCGATGCCAATAACCATACGGTAACCATGCTGGTGCAAATTAATGGTCGTTTCCTCACCGACGACACTCGTCACGGTATTGTGTTTAAAGATGGCTCCAACGGACATAAATCGCTGTTTATGGCTTATGCGACCCCGAAAGCATTTTATGAAGCCCTGAAAGAGGCAGGTGGTACGCCGGGCGAAAACATGACGATGGATAATAAAGAAACGACTCATGTCACAGGCAGCAAACTGGATATTTCGGTCAACTGGCAAGGGGCGGCAAAAGCGTATTCCTTCGATGAAGTGATTGTTGACAGTAATGGCAAGAAACTGGACATGTGCTTTGGCGGTAATTTAACGGCAGCAGAAGAGAAGAAAACGGGTTGCCTGGTGTGTCTGGATAGCTGCCCGGTCGGCATCGTCAGCAATGCAACATACACTTATGGTGCGGTGGAAAAACGCGGCGAAGTGAAATTCAAAGGCAATGCCTCAGTTCTCCCGGCGGATAACACGCTGGCAACGGTTACCTTTAAAATCACCGAATAAAGCCAGGATAAAGGATGATGAAGATACAATCGCGTAAAATCTGGTACTACCGTATAACCCTCATCATCCTGTTGTTCGCTATGCTGCTCGCATGGGCGCTGCTTCCCGGCGTCCATGAGTTTATCAATCGCAGCGTTGCGGCGTTTGCCGCCGTGGACCAACAGGGTATAGAACGCTTTATTCAGTCTTACGGCGCACTGGCGGCAGTTGTCTCGTTCTTGTTGATGATTTTACAGGCCATTGCTGCACCGCTACCTGCGTTTTTGATCACCTTTGCCAATGCGTCGCTGTTTGGCGCGTTCTGGGGCGGCTTGCTGTCGTGGACCAGTTCGATGGCCGGCGCGGCGCTGTGCTTTTTTATCGCCAGAGTGATGGGCCGCGAAGTGGTGGAAAAATTAACCGGCAAAACCGTGCTTGACAGTATGGACGGCTTTTTCACTCGCTACGGCAAACACACCATCCTGGTCTGTCGGTTATTGCCTTTTGTCCCTTTCGATCCAATCAGCTATGCTGCCGGTCTGACTTCAATACGTTTTCGCTCGTTTTTTATCGCCACCGGGCTTGGTCAATTACCGGCGACTATTGTTTATTCCTGGGCGGGCAGCATGTTAACAGGCGGTACTTTCTGGTTTGTCACCGAACTGTTTATTCTGTTTGCCCTGACCGTGGTGATTTTTATGGCGAAGAAAATATGGCTTGAGCGCCAGAAGAGGAATGACTGATGGGTTTACCGCCGCTTAGCAAAATTCCTTTCATTTTACGTCCGCAGGCGTGGCTGCATCGTCGCCATTACGGCGAGGTGCTAAGCCCGATTCGCTGGTGGGGGCGGATCCCGTTTATCTTTTATTTGGTGTCAATGTTTGTTGGGTGGCTGGAGCGCAAACGCTCACCGCTCGATCCGGTAGTGCGATCGCTTGTCAGCGCGCGCATTGCGCAAATGTGCCTGTGTGAGTTTTGCGTGGATATCACCAGTATGAAAGTCGCCGAGCGTACCGGCAGCACCGATAAACTGCTGGCAGTGGCTGACTGGCGGCAAAGCCCGCTCTTTAGCGATGAAGAACGGCTGGCGCTGGAGTACGCCGAAGCCGCAAGCGTCACACCGCCAACAGTCGATGATGCCCTGCGTACCCGACTGGCTGCGCATTTTGACGTTCAGGCGCTCACCGAACTGACGGCATTGATCGGCCTGCAAAACCTGTCGGCTCGTTTTAATTCTGCCATGGACATTCCCGCTCAGGGGCTGTGCCGTATTCCGGAAAAACGTTCTTAAGGAGGGAAGATGCGCCATTGTGGGTGGTTGCTGGGATTGTTATCGCTGTTTTCTTTGGCAACACATGCCAGTGACTGGCAGGAAATTAAAAATGAGGCCAAAGGGCAAACCGTCTGGTTTAACGCCTGGGGCGGCGATACCGCAATTAACCGCTATCTCGACTGGGTTAGCGGCGAGATGAAAACCCATTACGCTATAAACCTGAAGATTGTTCGTCTCGCGGATGCCGCAGACGCGGTGAAGCGCATTCAGACCGAAGCTGCTGCCGGTCGTAAAACGGGCGGCTCGGTGGATCTGCTCTGGGTGAACGGCGAAAACTTCCGCACCTTAAAAGAG
>NZ_JBQZXC010000093.1:0-14791 GCF_053555815.1 Shigella sp. SIG6
ATAAAGTTTTTCTTTAGTTCGGACTTATTGACTATATTAATTGTTTGTTCAAGGCCTTTGAGGTTTTTCTCAAGATGGTGATGCAGATTCAACCCTGTTGTCGTCGGCGCGATACCTTTTCCTGAGCGAATGAATAAAGGGTCATTAAATTGCGCACGTAAGCGTTGTAACGACTGGCTCACGGCTGATGGGGTGATATATAGTGATTCAGCAGCTTTGCTAATGCTTAAATGCTGGTAAATACACTCAAATATGACAAGAAGATTTAAGTCGAACTTTTTCAAGTCGTAGAGATTGGCCATACACTACTCCGGTTTATATTTTTCTTCCATGGTATATTCACTTAATCAATGTTTTTTGCGTATATATTTTTATTGATTATGTTTTTTTGCTTAACTCAGGATTAAGTTTTTCTAAAATAGCACAGCCACTTAGGGTAGAGCGAGCAATTCATGCTTTTTTAGGATGGTTGAAAAGCAGGGATATAGTTCAACCATCCATGAATTACCTTTTATTTATTTCCCATAATGATATTAAGCGTTTTCTGATCGGGCAACCCCACGGCCTGTTGCAGCGTATTTTCCTTACTCATGTAATAGATAGCCGGCGTGACATTTGCCCCCAGATCGTCCATCAGTTTCTCATTGTCACTTAACACTTTCATTTGCTCTGTACTTACGTTTGCAGGCACGTTTAGCTTAAGCTTGCAACCAGAGGCTTCATATTGTTGCCAGGTTTTTGCGGGATCTTTGGAGGCAAGAATTGCCGCTGCTGTCGCCGGGCTTTCTGGCTTGATAACCCCAACCAACAATGTTCTTAATTGCACTTTGCCAGAATCTACCCACGGGCGCGCCTGCTGCCAGAACTGTTTACAATATGGGCAGAACGGATCGGCGAAGACGTAGACAATGACCGGCGCATCTTTTTTACCGTCGAGGAGCCAGTGGGATTGTTCCATCCGTTGCCACATTTCGCGTCCGGCTGGTGCGTAAATTTCTTTTTCGATAAGTGTGTTACTCAGGTTTTCACCTTTCTCGTTGTACATGTAACCAGAGATAGCGTGCTTACCATCGGGAGTCAGGTAGATGGTGACGCCCATATCCTGATACTTTCCGAGATAACCTTTCATTCCTCCGGGGGCATCGAACGTTTTGATGATTGTAATGCCCTGTTTTTCAATCGCTTTTACTGGGGAAGGAAGTTCCTCTGAGAAGGCGATTGCAGGAAGCAGAGCCAGTAAAAGTATCTTTTTTAACATTAATTTGTCCTTTTCAGTCAGTGCAAAAGTCGAGTAAAAGGCATAACCTATCACTGTCATAGGTAAGAGCTTAGATCAGGTGATTGCCCTTTGTTTATGAGGGTGTTGTAATCCATGTCGTTGTTGCATTTGTAAGGGCAACACCTCAGCCTGCAGGCAGGCGCTGAAGATACCAAAGGGTAGTTCAGATTACACGGTCACCTGGAAAGGGGGCCATTTTACTTTTTATCGCCGCTGGCGGTGCAAAGTTCACAAAGTTGTCTTACGAAGGTTGTAAGGTAAAACTTATCGATTTGATAATGGAAACGCATTAGCCGAATCGGCAAAAATTGGTTACCTTACATCTCATCGAAAACACGGAGGAAGTATAGATGTCCTTGATTAACACCAAAATTAAACCTTTTAAAAACCAGGCATTCAAAAACGGCGAATTCATCGAAATCACCGAAAAAGATACCGAAGGCCGCTGGAGCGTCTTCTTCTTCTACCCGGCTGACTTTACTTTCGTATGCCCGACCGAACTGGGTGACGTTGCTGACCACTACGAAGAACTGCAGAAACTGGGCGTAGACGTATACGCAGTATCTACCGATACTCACTTCACCCACAAAGCATGGCACAGCAGCTCTGAAACCATCGCTAAAATCAAATATGCGATGATCGGCGACCCGACTGGCGCCCTGACCCGTAACTTCGACAACATGCGTGAAGATGAAGGTCTGGCTGACCGTGCGACCTTCGTTGTTGACCCGCAGGGTATCATCCAGGCAATCGAAGTTACCGCTGAAGGCATTGGCCGTGACGCGTCTGATCTGCTGCGTAAAATCAAAGCAGCTCAGTACGTAGCTTCTCACCCAGGTGAAGTTTGCCCGGCTAAATGGAAAGAAGGTGAAGCAACTCTGGCTCCGTCTCTGGACCTGGTTGGTAAAATCTAAATTTCCTTCGTCTTTCACGCCATAGCGGCGTTGGCGTCGCCCGCTCACCCCGGTCACTTACTTGTGTAAGCTCCCGGGGATTCACAGGCTAGTCGCCTTGCTCTGACGCGAAATACTTCGGAAATTCACCTAATTCTTCGGGTGCTGCGGCACCCGATTTTCTTCCCCGCACCATGATGCAAGCTGCATCCAGGTAGCCGCAGAGGCCGCTTGCATGATGATGTTTAAAGCCCAGGAGATAAACATGCTCGACACAAATATGAAAACTCAACTCAAGGCTTACCTTGAGAAATTGACCAAGCCTGTTGAGTTAATTGCCACGCTGGATGACAGCGCTAAATCGGCAGAAATCAAGGAACTGTTGGCTGAAATCGCAGAACTGTCAGACAAAGTCACCTTTAAAGAAGATAACAGCTTGCCAGTGCGTAAGCCGTCTTTCCTGATCACCAACCCAGGTTCCAACCAGGGACCACGTTTTGCAGGCTCCCCGCTGGGCCACGAGTTCACCTCGCTGGTACTGGCGTTGCTGTGGACCGGTGGTCATCCGTCGAAAGAAGCGCAGTCTCTGCTGGAGCAGATTCGCCATATTGACGGTGATTTTGAATTCGAAACCTATTACTCGCTCTCTTGCCATAACTGCCCGGACGTGGTGCAGGCGCTGAACCTGATGAGCGTATTGAACCCGCGCATCAAGCACACTGCAATTGACGGCGGCACCTTCCAGAACGAAATCACCGATCGCAACGTGATGGGCGTTCCGGCAGTGTTCGTAAACGGGAAAGAGTTTGGTCAGGGCCGCATGACGTTGACTGAAATCGTTGCCAAAATTGATACTGGCGCGGAAAAACGTGCGGCAGAAGAGCTGAACAAGCGTGATGCTTATGACGTATTAATCGTTGGTTCCGGCCCGGCGGGTGCAGCGGCAGCAATTTACTCCGCACGTAAAGGCATCCGTACCGGTCTGATGGGCGAACGTTTTGGTGGTCAGATCCTCGATACCGTTGATATCGAAAACTACATTTCTGTACCGAAGACTGAAGGGCAGAAGTTGGCAGGCGCACTGAAAGTTCACGTTGATGAATACGACGTTGATGTGATCGACAGCCAGAGCGCCAGCAAACTGATCCCGGCAGCGGTTGAAGGTGGTCTACACCAGATTGAAACAGCTTCTGGCGCGGTACTGAAAGCACGCAGCATTATCGTGGCGACGGGTGCAAAATGGCGCAACATGAACGTTCCGGGCGAAGATCAGTATCGCACTAAAGGCGTGACCTACTGCCCGCACTGCGACGGCCCGCTGTTTAAAGGCAAACGCGTAGCGGTTATCGGCGGCGGTAACTCCGGCGTGGAAGCGGCAATCGACCTGGCGGGTATCGTTGAGCACGTAACGCTGCTGGAATTTGCGCCAGAAATGAAAGCCGACCAGGTTCTGCAGGACAAACTGCGCAGCCTGAAAAACGTCGACATTATTCTGAATGCGCAAACCACGGAAGTGAAAGGCGACGGCAGCAAAGTCGTTGGTCTGGAATATCGAGATCGTGTCAGCGGCGATATTCACAACATCGAACTGGCCGGTATTTTTGTCCAGATTGGTCTGCTGCCGAACACCAACTGGCTGGAAGGCGCAGTCGAACGTAACCGCATGGGCGAGATTATCATTGATGCGAAATGTGAAACCAACGTCAAAGGCGTGTTTGCAGCGGGTGACTGTACGACGGTTCCGTACAAGCAGATCATCATCGCCACTGGCGAAGGTGCCAAAGCCTCTCTGAGTGCTTTTGACTACCTGATTCGCACCAAAACTGCATAAGAAGAAGTAAGATTCACCTGCAATTGCTTAGCCGCCGGGGTCAAACCTGGCGGCTTTTTTATGGCATTAAAAAGCCCTGCCGGGATGTTCCAGGCAGGGCGGCATAAATACTTTTATCTGTTAGCGAACGACCAGTACAGGCAGATTGGCGTGGCGGATCACGCTCGAGGCGTTAGAACCTAACAGATGGGTCGAAATCGATGGGTTGCGAGAACCGATAACTACAACATCAGCCCCCAGTTCTTCTGCCAACTCATTGACTTCATCCCGCACGCTACCAAAACGGACATGTTGTTTAATGCGGGAAGGATCGATGGTGAAGTGGCTGACCATCGTTTGCAGACGTTCTTCTGCTTCATGTTGCAGATGCTCTTCAAAACGACGCACATCAGCGGCAAAACGGTGCAGGCTCAGGCTGGCTGACCCGGGTAGTACGTGAAGTAGATGAATAACTCCGTCATCTTGGGCGAGGAATTCAGCGTGGCGAACAGCTTTGTCGCTCAATTCCATTTCAAATACATCAACTGGCATAATGATTGCCTTATACATAACCCTTTCTCCCTGTTAATCATGAACAAATCATTCGCCATGATTATAATATTTATCCCTGATATTTGTCTGGTTCTTTTTCCTTACGAACGGTTTCTGTGATTAATATATTCTCACTGAACACCAGGAATTCTCCCAAAACCTGCGGTACCGCCCGTTTTCCCGCTGTGATAGCTACCCTTAAAGACTGACTCTTTTTTGAACTGTCTCTGGAGGTTGCATGAAAGCATTGACTTATCACGGCCCACATCACGTTCAGGTAGAAAATGTTCCCGATCCGGGCATTGAACAGGCAGATGATATTATTCTGCGTATTACGGTAACGGCGATCTGTGGCTCTGACCTCCATCTTTATCGAGGCAAAATACCCCAGGTTAAACATGGCGATATTTTTGGTCATGAATTTATGGGGGAAGTCGTTGAAACCGGGAAGGACGTAAAAAATTTGCAAAAAGGCGACCGGGTGGTAATTCCGTTCGTCATTGCTTGTGGCGACTGTTTTTTCTGTCGATTACAGCAATATGCCGCCTGCGAAAATACCAATGCGGGTAAAGGCGCTGCGCTCAATAAAAAACAGATACCTGCTCCCGCGGCATTGTTTGGTTATAGTCACCTGTATGGTGGCGTTCCTGGCGGGCAGGCGGAATATGTCCGCGTCCCTAAAGGGAATGTGGGGCCGTTTAAAGTACCGCCTTTGCTTTCAGATGATAAAGCCCTTTTCCTTTCTGATATTCTGCCAACGGCATGGCAGGCAGCAAAAAATGTGCAGATCCAACAAGGTTCAAGCGTTGCAGTCTATGGTGCTGGTCCTGTGGGATTGTTGATAATCGCCTGTGCACGGTTGCTCGGTGCGGAACAGATTTTTGTTGTTGATCATCATCCCTACCGCTTGCGTTTCGCCGCTGACCGCTACGGCGCGATCCCGATTAATTTCGATGAAGATAGCGATCCGGCACAGTCAATTATTGAACAAACGGCAGGTCACCGGGGCGTGGATGCAGTAATAGACGCCGTCGGTTTTGAAGCGAAAGGCAGCACCACGGAAACGGTGCTGACTAACCTGAAACTGGAGGGCAGCAGCGGTAAAGCGTTGCGCCAGTGTATTGCGGCGGTCAGGCGTGGCGGCATTGTTAGCGTACCGGGTGTCTACGCTGGATTTATTCACGGTTTCCTGTTTGGCGACGCCTTTGATAAAGGGTTGACGTTTAAAATGGGACAGACCCACGTTCACGCATGGCTGGGAGAATTATTACCGTTAATTGAGAAAGGATTACTGAAACCAGAAGAAATTGTTACCCACTATATGCCGTTTGAAGAGGCCGCCCGGGGATATGAGATTTTCGAAAAACGTGAAGAGGAGTGCCGTAAGGTGATTCTGGTACCCGGTGCACAAAGCGCAGAGGCGGCGCAGAAGGCGGTTTCAGGTCTGGTGAATGCGATGCCGGGGGGAACAATATGATCGTCAGGAGTGGTTTTCGAGGTAAAGGACAGCCATGACGATAATCGCCGCCATAATCAGAAATCCTATCAGGATGTAAAATGCTTCTGCCATGGTTATTCCCACAAACGAAACGGAATAATTTTGCAGCAAAAGTGAACAGTGAGAACCAGGAAAAATTGCTGATTTTGCGTAAAGAGGATGCGAGTGCATCCTCTGGGCAAAACGAGTTATCGCTTGTGCAGATGGGATTAAAGCAGGTAGTCGCCAGCAGCTTCTGGCTGGTATTCGAGTTCCAGCACTTCAAGGTGGGTTGCAACGCCGCCCGGAAGTTCCCAGTGAATGGAATCGCCAACGCGCAGCCCCAGCAGTGCGGCACCTACCGGAGCCATAACGGAAAGCTGAGTATTGCTATCGGTCATTTTTGCCGGATACACCAGCGTGCGCACACGCACTTCGCCATCGCTAAGATTGCGGAATTTAACCCGGCTGTTCATTGTCACCACGTCGTGTGGCATCTCTTCTGGCGAACACATTTGGGCGCGATCCAACTCTGCGTTTAACGCGTCGGCGATTGGCAAACCAGCATAGGCGGGTTGCTCCAGCAGAATATCGATGCGTTCGGCATCCAGGTCGTTAATGATGATAGTTGGTCTGGACATTTTTACTCCATGTCGTCGGTACTGCGAGTGTCGCAGATAAACATACCCAAAAGAAAACCCTCACCGTCAGGCGGCGAGGGTTTAACTCACATGATGATACTGACTGTTGCTCACTCTTTGAAGTGATTTGCGTCATATTCAGGGAATTCCTCAATGCAGCGCATTATGTATAATTCTTAATCGGCATGGTTATGGAAGACGAATTAGCGTGTTTTGTAAATCAGAGGATTAATAACCCGCTTTATCAATCACAAAGGTTTTGCCACAGTTACCTGGGTGAGGTTGTGGCAAGAATGAGTTTGCAGAAAGCGGAGCGTTGATAGCGTCAGCTTTGATCGAGATCTGAATTTCAGTCAAATACGCAGGGTTACCCTGGCACGTTAGCTTAACTGCTTTCACGTTCTCTTTTCCCCAGCTTTTGGCAAAGGCGGCGTCAAAGTCACGGCGGCTCACTGTTTTACCGTAATTATCCGCAAGGAATTTTCCGGCTTCGCTCTCTTTAATTTCTTGATTCAGGCGTACCATCGTACCGAAGTATGCGTCCGGATCAAAACCAAAGCAGGCACCGTGTTTGGCATATTCGTAGCGTTCCAGGCAGGAACGTCCGCCAGCTCCTGGCATGACTTCACTTAGTTTAGCGGCCGTTTCCAGTGATAACCCGGTTTCCGGCGATGAACACATTCGGCTGGCGCGTGCTTCTGGTAGATTCGGGATTGGGCGAGTAGCGCAACCGAAGCGCATCCAGCGGCGTTCATCAACACCACGGGCAGCAACCGATTTAGGCAATCCTGGCCACAGACCATGTACGGTCAGAAAATCAGCTTTGTTGGTCGTTTCGGTTTGCAGGCGACATTCATCTCGTTCGTTACGATTTCGATCGTGTTGACTCTGGCAAAATCCGGTTTGCCAGGAGAGGGCCAGGACATAGCGATCAAAATCGCCATACTGTTTTGCCTGCAACGCTACGGCGTTGGCAGAAGATAAGGGAAGCAGAGAAACCGCGAGCAACGCGGCGTTACGCCAGAATGCTTTCATAATGGGTGTGGAACTCATACATACACTGAATACTATCTATTAAATCATAAAAAAGCCCGCCAGGTGGGCTTACCTGGCGGGCGTTATGATTTATTCAGCGTTTGGCGAACGTATTAGTTCCACATGGCGAGAATCGGCCAGCCAACCAACAGCAACATAGAGATGTAAATCACCCCGAAGATTGCGCCAAGACGCCAGTAATCTTTTGATTTCACATAGCCACAGCCGTAAATAATCACCCCAGGACCGGTTGCATACGGCGTCAGACAGCCCATGATACCGATAGACAGCACCAGCAGGATACACAGTTGTTCCATTGGTACGCCCGGAATACCTTTACCGACGGCCAGAATAACCGGCAGCATGGTTGCGGTGTGCGCAGACAGGCTGGCAAACAGGTAGTGTGCAAAGTAGAACACCAGAACCAGTACAATCACCGTTGCGTTTGGTGAGAATCCTTCCAGGTGCGTACTCATGGTACCGGCGAACCAGTCAATAAAACCAGAACGAGTCAGGCCGTTAGCCATCACAACCAGAGTTGCCAGGTTGACCAGCGTGTTCCATGCGCTGTTATAGCGGGTAACGTCTTTCCACGGCACAACGTGCAGAGCCAGCATTAGCGAAACTGCCAGCAGACCAACCGCAGTAGCATTAATGACTTCACTGCCAAATACCCACAAACCTAAGCTGAGCAATACAAGGCCAATCAGCGTCCACTCTCTGCGTGTCAGCGCACCCATGGTTTTTAGTTCATCACCCGCCCAGGTTACCACTTCTTCACTGTGTGTGATTTCCGGTTTGTACAGCACGTAGGAAAGCCACGGCGCAATGATAAGCAAGATAACCCCAACCGGCAGGAAGCAGAGGAACCACTGCAACCAGCTAATCTGGATACCGGCAATTTTGCTGACGAACTCCAGACCCAGCACGTTTGGTGCCGCACCGGTGACAAACATGGACGAACTCAGACTGGTACTAATGACCATCATCCACATCAAATAGCCGCCAATACGACGCGCGGACGGATCGTTCGGGAATGATTTAAACAACGGCGGCAGGTTTTTAATGACCGGAAAAACCGTACCCCCGGTACGCGCGGTGTTGGACGGTGTAAACGGTGCCAGCAGAATGTCGATAATGACAATCGCATAACCCAACGTCAGCGTGCGTTTGTCCATGAATTTCACCAGGAAAAGGGCAATGCGACGACCTAACCCGGAAACTTTATACCCTAATGCAAAAATAAATGCGCCAAATACCAGCCATACCGTGGTGCTGGAAAAACCAGCCAGGCCCCATTTCAGCGCCTGTTTTTGCGCATTAAACGCTGGGTCAGCTAATTCTTTGGCATCAAAGAGCAGGTAATTACTGCCAATAACGCAAATAGTAACCGCAATAAAACTGATCGCTGTTGCCGGAATTGGCTCGAGGATCATGCCGACAATCATTGCCACAAACACAGCGAAGTAATGCCATGCCTGCGGCGGCATACCGTCGGGGACAGGGATAAGAAACATGACACCCATCACCACCAGTGGGGCCAATAGTTTCCATATATTATCTTTTGCTAAAGACATACGGGTTCTCCGAAAATTAATATTTCCAAATTTATCAAGTGCTTAAATAATTAAATCTGTGCTAAAAACCAGGTAAGGATCAGCAGGTCGGCACTGCCGCCTGGACTGAGATTTCGTTCGATACACTCCCTGTCGAACTGCCGGAGATAATCGAGATCGGCGGGGGTTCGAATGCCCCCTTTTTGCAATAATGTTTGCGCCTCGCGCTGTAGCCAGCGCAGGCCCCCCTCGCCACCGCGCGATGCAACGTTGGTATCGCCGTTGGTAGCCATCAGTAGGAGCAAGGTATCGAGCAATGCCAGTTCAGGATCTAACCCCTGATCCAGCAGAGTGAGGTAATGCGGCAAGGCGTGGTTGATCACCAGTGGATAACCCGCTTCGGCTTCACCGCGTGCGCCGGTAAGGCCAAGCTGCTGGTACAACCGTTGACCTGCCGTCAGTCGTGAATTATTGGTACGCAGTTCGCGATCGGTCAGGCCACGGCAGAAACTTGCCGCCGTAGAACAAACGGTTGTTGGTGTAACCGGCTGGTTGAGCTGAAGCAAACGGCCAATTGCCGCACATAGCAGCCCTAAAGAAAAAATGCTGCCTTTATGCGTGTTTACGCCCGCAGTGGCGCGGAACATATCACCTTCGCAAGCCATACCAATTGGGCGTAATCCGTGGAGTACCGCTTCCGGTGCCATTTCTGCACTACAGGCACCAAATTCAATGAAACGGGGTAACCAGCCCTGAATCGCCAGCGCGCTGCGGTGGAAATCTTCCAGCGCCATATCTTTGTGCGCACCGCAGTTAATGCGATCCACGAGGCCTGGTTTCGGTGACAGATTGACTTCAGTCAGCATGGCGCGCCAGCCCAGCAGGGCGTACTCATCGATTAATGACGTCGCAAGCTTTGTGGTTTTAGTTGACGTTGCAGGCATCGACATCGTTCAGCAGTGCCTCCATGCGGTTGAGTAAATCGGTCAGTTGATGGGTTTTTCCACGCGCGCAGACGGCTGCGCTTTGCTCGCACAACAGGCAGCGGCGAGGCGGCAGTGAATAGTCGCGGCGGGAGAGAATTTCGCCTTCGGGCGTCAGGACATCGATATCCCATAACCGCCCGAGAGGATGACTATGTTCAAGCTCAATGGTGGCGAGCTTGAGGTCGCGAGCCGGGGCGGCAATGCTCAACATGCCCTCCGGCCCGCTGGCGGAAACCAGTGCAGCCTGCTCCTGAATTTGCCAGCCCTGCTTTGTGGCTAAGGCACGCAAGGCTGTCACGCCATGATTAAAAATTCGGCGTGTGACCTCGCTGTCTTTAATCGGCCCAGGCGCAACCACGGTAAAGGAGACCAGTGGAACAGGATGGTGCTTGAGCCAGGCGTGTTGCCGTGCTTGCCTTTCATCCCGGCTGACGAGCAGCTCGGGAATTGACACCGCATGGTGGCTGGCGAGTTCAGGAAGCAGGTGCATGGCTTATTCCTTCACCTGATGCACAACATCGATCACCGAGCCATCTCGGTAACGCACAACGGCAACGACGCGGTCGGTGAATTCAATCGGCTGTGGTTCACCGGTCAGCAGACGCGCACGTTCGCGCAGCCACTCAATGGAAACCACTTTAATGCCCGCTTCCTGCAGACGTTCTGCTAGTTCCGGACGTGCCGGGTTAACTGCGATACCGTGGTCTGTGACCAGAATATCGACACTGGAGCCCGGGGTGATGCAGGTCAGCACGTTATCCACCAGAGTCGGAATACGACCGCGTACCAGTGGCGCGACGATGATGGAAAGCGCAGAGGCAATCGCGGTATCGCAGTGACCACCGGAAGCGCCACGCAGTACGCCGTCAGAACCGGTCAGCACGTTAACGTTGAACTGCCTGTCAATTTCCAGCGCGCTCAGTACCACCACGTCGAGACGATCAACCGATGCGCCTTTCGAACCCCAGTTAGCGTACTGGTTGGCGCTGATTTCGATGTGATTGGGGTTACGGGCCAGCGATTGCGCAGCATGGCTGTCAAAGCTCTGCACATCCAGCAGTTTGCGGATCAGACCTTTTTCGTGCAGATCAACCATCGTCGCGGTAATACCGCCGAGGGCGAAGTCGGCGCGAATATCGCGGCTACGCATTTTGTCTTCCAGGAAACGGGTTACCGCCAGCGAAGCGCCGCCGGTGCCGGTTTGCATGGAGAAACCTTCTTTGAAGTAGCCAGAGTTGACAATCACATCCGCAGCGCTACGGGCAATAAGCAGTTCGCGCGGGTTAGTGGTCATACGGGTAGTACCAGCGCCGATTTTTGCAGCATCGCCAACGCGATCAACTTTGACGATCAAATCAACCTGATCTTGCTCAATGCTTGCCGGATTATGCGGATAAGGCAGCAGTTCTTCGGTAAGCATCACGACCTGTTTTGCGTTGTCGGCATCAACCATTGCATAGCCGAGGGAGCCGCAGCAGGCTTTACCGGTGTAGCCGTTGGCATTACCGAATTCATCACAGGACGGGACGCCGAGGAAAGCCACGTCGATATTCAGTTCGCCGCTCTGTACCAGATGCACACGACCGCCGTGAGAGTGGATCTGCACCGGTTCCGCCAGCAGACCACGGGAGATCTCTTCCGCCAGTGGACCGCGTAGGCCAGAGGTATAAATGCGGGTAACCACGCCCTGGCGAATGTGTTCTACCAGCGGCGCATGGCAATCACTCAGGGAGCTGGACGCCAGGGTCAGGTTTTTAAAGCCCATCTTCGCGATGACGTCCATCACCATATTGACGGTCAGGTCACCGCCACGGAAAGCGTGATGGAAGGAAACCGTCATGCCGTCCTGTAAACCTGAGCGACGAATCGCTTCTTCCAGGTTGGCGCACAGTTTGCGATCGCGCGCTTTTTCAGCCTGGTAGGTTTGCTTTGGTGAGTTCTGGAAAGCGGCAAGATCGCATTCAGTGCGACGATTCCAGGCCGCTACCCGTTCTTGTCGTTGAGATTGTTCAATTTTCTGCGTCATTTTGATTGCCTTATTCTTCGCGGATGCCGGAAAGTTCTGCACGGGAGAGCACCAGACGGGCGCGATCGATAACCGGACCGTCCACCATCTTGCCGTTCAGGGAAACCACGCCGAGGCCTTCGCGAGCGGCGGCTTCAGCGGCTTCTACGACGCGGCGGGCGTGATCCACTTCTTTCTGGGTCGGTGCGTAGAGGTTGTGCAGCAGATCAATCTGACGCGGGTTGATCAGCGATTTGCCGTCAAAGCCCAGCTGTTTGATGTGGGCGGCTTCTTGCAGGAATCCGGCTTCGTTGTTAGCGTCGGAATAGACGGTATCGAACGCCTGAATACCCGCAGAGCGCGCGGCCTGCAAAATGGAACAGCGTGCGAACAGCAGTTCAGTTCCTTCCGGGGTGCGTTCTGTACGCAGGTTGCGCACATAGTCTTCTGCACCGAGGGCGATACCGATCAAACGCTCGGAAGCGTGAGCGATTTCCACTGCGCGGGTAATGCCCAGAGGAGATTCAATCGCCGCCAGCAGGCCGGTGCTGCCGGGTTCACGACCACAGGCTTTTTCTATACGCAGGATCTCTTTTTCAATATCCAGAACATCCTGAGCGGTATCGGTTTTCGGCAGACGCACAACGTCCGCACCACCGCGAACGACGGCTTCCAGGTCGTTAACACCCCATTCGGAATCCAGCGCGTTGACACGCACAATGGTTTCAATATCGCGATACAGCGGATGTTGCAGCGCGTGATAAACCATGCGGCGGGCGGTGTCTTTTTCACGTAATGCCACGGAGTCTTCGAGGTCAAACATCAGGGCATCAGCCGGGTAGATGAAGGAGTTGCTGACCATCGCGGCATTGGCACCAGGCACAAACAACATGCTGCGGCGGGTGCGAGTTTTACGTTGTTGCAGCGAAGCGGAAATCATTGGCAATCCTCCCATGGCAGAGCCGGGATACCGCTGGCGCGTGCCAGCAGGGCTTCCAGTCGTGCACGTAAAATGCAGTCCAGTGCGCCTTTGTCATCGACATTCAGCTGTACGCCGCGCACGTTGTAGCGGGCGAGAACGTCCAGAATGGTGGTGCGAATTGCATCGCCAAACTGTTTCTCAACGCTGCTATTGATTTGCAGGTCGATATCCTGCGTATCGAGTGGGGCGATGCGTATCATCACATCCCCAGACTCAAGGGTGCCTGCAACGGCGGGCTGGTTTATTTTCATTTTTCACCTGTTTCTCATGCGGGGGTCTTTTGACGAGCTGCCGCGTCCTGGCGGGAGTGCTCAAGCAGGTTCTGCAAATAATGCAGCGTGACTGCAGGGACCAGCGGCGCGATAGCCGTGAGATCGTTTTTCGCCAGCAGTTGACGTACCCGGGAAGCGGATATCGGCATCTCCTGGTAACGCAGCCGCTCAATTTCAACCAGTTCGATGGGCGCTGCGGAGATAGTCGGCGTTTCCAGCCAGTAGCGCATATCCTGGTTGTACTGGGCGGTAACGCGACAAAAGGGTTCAGTACCGACAAAGCGGTGAGTTACACCAAGCGCGGGAGCGAGGTACTGACGGAAAATCTTCAGATCAATTTCGGTGTAACAATGGTTAATGACGCTCTGTTCTTTAATGAAGTAGCAAGGGAACGTAGCGCGGGAGATGATGTATTCTGAGCCGCGATGCACAGTCAGGCGTGGAATATCGGCGGTGCCTTTTAACACCAGATCCAGCCGGTCTTCATAGGGGAAGCGTGAAGAATCTTCTTTGACTAAAAACAGATGCAACCAGTCGCACTGTGCCGCAGCTTGTTGAATCAGATAATGGTGACCATTCGTAAAGGGATTGGCGTTCATCACAATGCAGCCAATCTTGTTCCCTGGATGACGAAATTTTTTCAGCGATTCGGCATAGCGTTTCAGTCGCGTGGCGCTGTTTTCCATCAGCACCATCACGCCGGGTACGCAGGTCAGCGTGGAAAAACCGCACTGGCGGAACAGCGCCTCGTATTCGGTTTTGGTATAAATAAACAGATGCGTGCTGTGCCGCTCATAGGCGAGGTTTATCAGTTCAGTGGCTAATGTCAGCGCCAGTCCTTCACCGCGAACGGATTCACTGATAGCAACGCATTTAATAATATTTCCGGCAATTCCACCGCACGCGATAAGCTTTTCATCGCGGGTTACGGTAATAAATACTTCGACTGTGGTGTCAACGCTCAAATCATTTTCATGCAGGAATTGGGCGATTTCCGCCATTTTTTTATTTTCTGAACGTTTTACGCGGGTGAAAATATCATTGCCGAACATAATAAATAGTATCCTGAAGGTGCATGTTGTTATCGATTTGCAACGAATGTTGTTCAATGTTGCAAACTGATAACCTTTTATTTTCACTTGGGAGAAAGGGGGGTGATCGAGGTATATCTTTTTCTCCTTTCGCTATACATCCTAAGGAGTATTTCGGCGTGAAATTTTGATTTATTTCACATAGAGTTAGTGGTTTTTTATTTATTTAATGGTTTTAAGTTTTTTAATTAATGTAATTACGAAATGACTCG
>NZ_JBQZXC010000094.1:0-14738 GCF_053555815.1 Shigella sp. SIG6
TCGTCTGGGGAATATCTCCCCGGCAGCCTTCAGGGAAAATATCATCAGATGGCTGCTTAAAAAAGAACAAATGGTAGTGTCCGCTATTGCCAGTACACCTCAAAAGTTGCCATGATTTACATTGAACAGCTTGAATTAATCCATAAAAGTGGTGATGTGTTGTATCCAGTAAAAATAACCAGAAAATCATCAGGAAAAACTGCCTTCCACCTTGTTCCATTCGGCTTAAATAAGACTCACGACCTTCTAGAGGTGGAAGATGCTTCAGAAGCAATTCGGCTGGTGATTGATGAACGTCATTCCATTCGCTGCAGTACACTTACAGCAACTATTACGAATAAAAAGGGCAAGCGAATTAAGCGGACAGGTATATACAGTATCAAGGGTGTTAACATAAAAGAATACAACATCAGGTAATGGCACAGAGCGGTCCGTCAGTTCAGGTTTGGCTCTGTGCCAAAGATGGGTCAGGTCACACCTGATCTAATAAATTTAAGCCATTAAATCAGCCTTAACCTTCACCACCACCTTTTTAATCTCACCCGGCTCGCCAACAACGCATCCCGGCTTATGCGGCTCTCCTGGCATAAACACGGCGAACATTCCCAGTTTCAGGATGATGGTTTGCTCGTTTTCAATGGCGCTACAAAGCTGGTAATCATCTTCATGGTGGAACTCTTCACATTGGCGCGCAGTGCCTGCCATGCCAAACAGAATCCGTTCCTCACCGTTTAATAACAGCTGGATATCAATGTATTGCTCGTGCAATTCCGCTTTTTTCTCGACGGGCGATTGAGTGTTAAACGTCATGACATTCATAAAAATATTGTCGCCCTGTAATTCGTAACGACCCGGCGCTTTTTCTTGCGGTCTGGCAGCTAAGGCCAGCGTTAACGCGTCCTGTAACGCAGGATGTAACCCAGCAGACGGTAATGACTGTACTTCACCCATCATCATAATTTTTCTCCCTGGGCCAACAGCGCAGCCCCAAGTAAACCTGCATCATGGCGGTAATGCGCCGCCAGTAAATCAACATGAAATGCCGCTGGCTCCTGCGCCAGATACATTTCCACCAACGCCAGATACCCTTCTGCCAGACCAACGCTGCCACCAACCACCACGCACTGGCAATCAGTTGTGGCTTTAATATCAGCGATCAGCCTTGCAAGCGTACGTGCGGAGCGATGAATCAGTTGCTGCGCCTGCTCATCGCCCTGCCCGGCGCGTGTGAAAATAGTTCTCGCATCCGCGCCAGCCAGCTCGCCCTGCGCTGCCGCCGCAATGCCGCGACCAGAAGCAATTGCTTCCACGCAACCTGTGCGTCCACAGCCGCAGACTGGGCCGTGTGGATCGGCAAGCGTATGCCCGATGTGCCCCGCCAGACCGCCAGGGCCGGTAAGCAGTTTGCCGCCGCTCACTACACCGCCGCCGACGCCAGTGGAAACGGTGATAAAGACCATATCGGTTATATCGCCTTCCAGCGCCTGATACTCTGCCCATGCTGCGGCCTGCGCGTCGTTAATGGCAATGGTCGGCAAATTGGTAAGTTGTTCCAGCGTTTTGACTAACGGAAAGTGTAGCAATCCACCGAGATTATGCGGATTCAGCGCCAGCAAACTGCCGTCGCGAATAATTCCGGTTGAAGCGATGGCAACCCGCTGCGCATGAGCTTGCAACGGAGAGACTAATGCGGATAAGGCATCACGCAAGGCTTCTGGTGTCTGGCTGGCTGGCGTAGGAAGTTCACGACGATCGCGGATCTGCCCGTCAGCGCCAATCAGCGCGGCGGCAAGTTTAGTACCGCCGATATCAATCGCCAGTATGGTCATAGCACCGCCTTTTTCATCGCTGTGTTGTACCACTGACAAATGTGTTCAAGACGCGTAATGGCAGAACCGACCGTCACCGCCCACGCGCCGTGGCGCATCGCATCTGCCGCCTGAGCAGGCGTGTTGTAACGCCCTTCGGCAATCACCCGACATCCGGCTTCGCTCAACGTTTTCACCAGCGCCAGATCCGGCTCTTCTGGCGTTTCAGGCGTGGTATAGCCAGAAAGCGTAGTGCCAATAATTTCGGCTCCCAGCTTTTGGCATGCCAGGCCGTCTTCCGGCGTTGAGCAGTCGGTCATCGCCAGTAAACCGTGATGATGGATACGTGCCAGCAGCGTTTCAACAGGCACCGGACGCGGGCGGTCGGTGCCGTCAATGGCGATAATGTCCGCGCCCGCCTGCGCCAGCGCATCGACATCTTCAATATAGGCCGTGATGCGTACCGGAGAATCCTCCAGATCGCGTTTCACAATTCCAATAATCGGCACGCTCACCACCGCACGCGTGGCTTGCAGATTTGCCACACCTTCGATGCGAATGGCAACCGCGCCCGCCTGCTCTGCCGCTAATGCCATGGCTGCGACGATTTCGGGTTTATCGAGCGGGCTGTCAGGAACCGGCTGGCAGGAGACAATCAGGCCACCGTTAGCAGCGATTTTTTGATCCAGTTGTGCAAGTAACGACATACATCTTCCCTTAGCGAAAGGCCCGGTACATAGACCGGGCAACAGGATTAACTTTTGGTTTTGACTAAATCGTTTTTGGCGCTGCCAAATGGCACGGCACCGCTAAATGGTTTGCCGTCGATAGCGTCATGAGTACGCAATGCTTCCGGGCGCAGCCAACGCTGAACGCGGGAAGGCATATCCAGACCAATCAGCAGGATCACCACAAATGTCAGGCTGAACGAGAGCGATGCCAGCGCAGTACCCAGATCCAGACGTTGAGCGATCAACGCGCCGATGATTGGGGCCAGTGCGCCACCCAATGCGCCAACGTTGTAGGTAAAGCCCAGGCCCGCTGCACGCTGGTCGGTATCGAAATAACCGCCAATCAGTTTCGGTAAGATCCCGGCGATCCCTTGTCCAAGCATTTGCTGGAAGAACAGTAACAGACCGAGCACCCAGACGTTTGCGCCGCCAATCGCAAATACCGGAATAATCAGCAGCTGCGAGGCCAGCAGGCTACAAACGTACGCTTTGCGGGTTCCCAGCCAGTCACCGAGGAAGCCACCTACGCAGCATCCCACGGCCGCGCCAAAGCCACTAAAGAACAGCACATTGGCGACAGTATGCGGGTTATAAGCCAGATCGGTTTTCAGATACGTTGGCAGCAGCGCCTGAATCGGCCATGAGTAGAGGAAAGCAAACAACACGACCACCATCAGCATTACGCCCGTTGGCCAGCGTTTACCCGTACTTTGCACCATAAAGCTGATAAAGATTGCGGCGCATAACAGCCCGAGAACAGCGACGATTGCAGCATTTTGCAGGTTACCGGCGAAGCAGAACCACAGCGCAGTAGCCGCCGCCAGTGTCATTACGATATTGGCAATGCGATGTTCACCACGGTAGAGAATATCCACCATTGTGCGTACTGGTGCTTTACCTGCGTGTTTCTCTTTCCAGTCTTCCGCTTCCGGGATGTTTTTACGCAGCCAGAGAGCAAAGATGATTGGCAAAATGCCGATAAAGAACAGCGCACGCCAACCCCAGACCGGAACCACCAGGCTATAGACCTGAGCGGCAACGACGGCCCCCACAGAGAAGCCTGAAATCAAAAAACCACTGGCTTTGTTACGCAGATGTTTTGGCCAGCTTTCAATGACATAGGTGGCGCTGGAACCGTATTCACCCGCCATCCCCATGCCGATGACCAGACGAGCGATAAACATGGTGATGTAGCCTGCCGCAAAGCCGCAGGCCAGCGTCCCTGCCGAGAAGAGAACGATGCTGGTGACCATTGCCAGACGACGCCCGTAGCGGTCACCCATAGCGCCGAGCATCAGGCCGCCGAACCAGCGAGAGATAAAGGCTGCGGAGATCAGACTTGCCGCCTGCACCGTCGTCAGCCCGAATTCACCCTGTACTTCGGTGAGTACCAGGGCGATTAAAACGAAATCAAAACCGTCAAGCAGATATCCCAACCAGGCAGCGGAAAATGCACGCCATTGTGCACGGTTGAGATGGCGATACCACGGGATATTCTGGGTTGTAGTACTCATTGTGAGTCTCCCGCGGTGGGCGATGCCCACACGCTTTGGTATGAAAATTGTAGGGTACAGATGCGTTTATTTCCCCTCACCCGGTAGGGGCGAGCGAGGGGAAAACAACTCACCCGCGCTCTTGCATCAACTGCTGGGCCAGCGCCTTCAGTTCTGGCAGATATTTTTCATCTACCGGTCCAAACGGTTTGCGGCACAGCGGCACAGAAACGACATCCATATAATGCAGGACAGTTTTCAGGCCGCGGAATACGCCCGTTTTGATCAGTAAATCAATGACTTTGTTGCACTCAGTTTGCAGTTTCTGCGCGGTCTGGATATCGCCTTCTTTCAGCGCCTTCACGATCCCCTGATATCGCCAGCCCATGATGTTGTAAGTACTGCCGATACCACCATCAGCGCCTGCCAGCAAGCCGGAAGCGAAGATTTCGTCGTAACCGTTATAGAGCACCAGATCAGGATGTTCACGACGGATCTGTTCCATCTGATAGAGATCGCCAGAAGTCTGTTTCAGCGCACCGACGCCAGGCAACGTAACCAGGGTGTTGATCTGATCCAGGGTCAGTTTTACCCCACTCAGGGCTGGAATGTTGTACACCACCATCGGCAAACCATCCGCTGAATCAATAATTGCCCGATAGTGATCGCAGTGTTCTTCAAAGCTGAAAGGATAGTAGAACGGCGTGACGGCGGAGACGGCATCGAAGCCATAACGTTTAGCCGATGCCGCAAGTTGTTGGCTTTCGGCGGTGCTGACGCAACCGACGTGGGCGATGAGTTTAATCTTACCTTTCGCCTCTTCGGCGACGATTTCCAGTACCTGTTCACGCTCGGAAAGGCTTTGTACAAAGGCTTCGCCGGTCGAACCACCCACGTATAAACCGTCGATGCCCTGCTGAATATTGAACTGAACCAGGCGGCGCAGACTCGCTTTATCCAGTGCTTGTTGTTGATCAAAAGGAGTCAGGAGTGCAGCCATTACGCCACGTAAATTCGTTGCCATAAATACCTCTGAAGTGATGCTTGTCTGATAAACGATATACCTTTATACCTGTTATACCAGATCAATTAAGCAACACCCCATACAGAAAGCTTATAATGCGATCTGCTTCACTAAAGTGGCATTATTTCTTTTTGTTGGTGGTCTGACCGAAAGCGTGCCAGGTAGCAGAGACGCTGTTGAGATGCGATTGCAACGCACGATCGGCTTCGTCAGGATCATGACGGCGGATCGCATCAACGATCGCAATATGCTGTTGATAACTAACGTTGTTATGTTCGTGCAGTGCCTGATCGGTAACCGTTGGGCGTGCGGCAATAAGCCAGTCGAGCAGGGCAACGTGGATCGCCATGAAGATTGGGTTACCGGGGATCTCCGCCAGCACGCGGTGGAAATCAACGTCTGAACGAATGAATGCCGCGTTGTTATCCAGCGACTGACTGTTGATTTCCAGTGCTTTTGCCAGCAAATCGATTTGCTCATCGGTGGCGTGTTCAGCCGCATAGCGCACCAGGCTGGATTCAAAGAACAGACGTAATTGTTCGAAATGGGCAATCCCACCAGGATGAGAAAGGAAATCTTTCGCCATGCCGGAAAGCTCGCCGATGATGGTGTCCGCAGAAGGTCGAGAGACACGAGCGCGTTCGCCGTTGTTTATTTGCACCAGACCTTTGCGTTTTAACGCTGCCAGCGCTTCACGCACAGAAGGACGCCCGACGTTAAAGAACGCCATCAGTTCGCGTTCAGACGGTAATTGTTCACCTTCGCCAAATTCACGACGGCGGATCATCTGTTCCAGCTCTTCTTCCACCATTTCGGAGAGTTTTTTACGCGCCAGCGGGCGGCTACGCAAGTTGCGACCAATTGCAGGTGAAGAATCTTCGGTTTGCGAATCAAATGCGTTCATAAGGCCCATTCTGTAAGGTCAGTGTGATTAACATCATCAGTGACATCCTATCACAGGATTGAAAGTAGGGGAAAATGGCAGGTTTTTCTCTTTGTGCCTCATCATTACCATAATTAACGGAATAATTAACTATTGCGAAAAATTAATGTAACGCAGATAAACACATCCCGATTGAATTATTCATAAGACTATTCACAAGCATTATGAATATTATGAATGTGTTCTTACAAAATAATCATAATCGCATATTTTTTAATGAAAAATCACCTCACCTACAATTAAAAACACGACATCCGCACCATAAATAGACTTGCAAAAAATATAACATCATTGTTTTCAATCTGCCGTTTATGGGATTGACCGTTTTCTTTTGACACGGAGTTCAACAATGTTCGGCATAATTATATCTGTCATCGTATTAATTACGATGGGCTATTTGATCCTGAAAAACTACAAACCTCAGGTGGTGCTGGCTGCCGCAGGTGTCTTCCTGATGATGTGCGGAGTCTGGTTAGGGTTCGGTGGTGTACTCGATCCCGCCAAAAGCAGCGGCTACTTGATCGTCGACATTTATAATGAAATCCTGCGCATGCTGTCCAACCGCATTGCCGGATTGGGGCTGTCGATTATGGCGGTGGGCGGTTATGCCCGCTACATGGAGCGCATAGGAGCCAGTCGCGCGATGGTGAGCTTGCTAAGCCGCCCGTTAAAACTCATTCGCTCGCCGTATATTATTCTGTCGGCAACTTACGTCATCGGCCAAATCATGGCGCAGTTTATTACCAGCGCCTCCGGTCTGGGTATGTTGCTGATGGTCACCTTATTTCCGACGCTGGTGAGTCTGGGAGTAAGTCGCCTCTCTGCGGTGGCGGTTATCGCAACCACGATGTCCATTGAGTGGGGGATTCTGGAAACGAACTCCATTTTTGCAGCCCAGGTCGCGGGAATGAAAATTGCCACATACTTCTTCCACTACCAGCTTCCGGTCGCCTCTTGCGTCATTATCTCGGTGGCGATCTCCCACTTTTTCGTGCAACGCGCTTTTGACAAAAAAGATAAAAATATCAATCACGAACAGGCAGAGCAAAAAACTCTCGATAATGTCCCGCCGCTCTATTACGCCATTTTACCTGTGATGCCGTTAATCCTGATGCTCGGCTCGCTGTTCCTCGCCCACGTCGGGCTGATGAAGTCAGAACTGCATCTGGTGGTGGTGATGTTACTAAGTTTGACGGTGACGATGTTTGTTGAGTTCTTCCGCAAGCATAACTTGCGCGAAACAATGGACGATGTGCAGGCGTTTTTTGACGGCATGGGTACGCAGTTTGTCAACGTGGTAACGCTGGTGGTCGCGGGTGAAATATTTGCGAAAGGCTTAACGACGATTGGCACTGTTGATGCGGTTATCAGGGGTGCGGAGCATTCTGGTCTGGGCGGTATTGGCGTGATGATTATTATGGCGCTAGTCATTGCCATTTGTGCCATTGTGATGGGCTCTGGCAATGCGCCGTTTATGTCATTTGCCAGTCTTATTCCGAATATCGCAGCCGGACTACATGTACCAGCGGTTGTAATGATTATGCCGATGCATTTTGCCACGACGCTAGCGCGCGCGGTTTCGCCGATTACTGCGGTGGTGAAGCGGACAGCGATCCCCATGGCAGTCGGTTTCGTGGTGAATATGATTGCCACAATCACGCTATTTTATTAAGTCATTAAAAAGACAAAACAGGCCGCCTGGGCCTGTTTTGTATTACTTCACAACGCGTAATGCCGGTCGACCACCGCGTGGTGGCTGCGGAGGTTCATCGTCAGGATGAGTGTCATCATCGTGATCTGGCTTGTCGCCATCAATAACCGACATAACGGTTTCATTGTCTGCCGATGCCTCTTCATCATTCATGATGCTGGTATCTTCATCGTAGGCAGCTTCAGGCTCAAACATCGTGCCTGCGCCATTTTCACGGGCGTAGATAGCCAGCACGGCAGCCAGCGGCACAGAAACCTGACGCGGAATGCCACCAAAGCGCGCGTTAAAGCGCACCTCATCATTCGCCAGTTCCAGATTGCCGACAGCACGCGGCGCAATGTTGAGTACGATTTGCCCGTCACGCGCATATTCCATAGGAACCTGCACGCCAGGGAGCGTCACATCCACCACCAGGTGCGGCGTGAGCTGGTTATCCAGCAACCACTCATAGAATGCACGCAGCAGATAGGGACGACGTGGTGTTAGCTGTGACAAATCCATACAGATTAACTCCGGCCCAGACGCATTTCACGTTCTGCTTCAGTTAAAGAAGCAAGGAAAGAGTCACGCTCAAAGACGCGGGTCATATAGCCTTTCAGCTCTTTCGCACCCGGGCCGCTGAACTCGATGCCCAGTTGCGGCAGACGCCACAGCAGCGGAGCAAGGTAGCAATCGACCAGGCTGAACTCATCGCTCAGGAAGTACGGCTTCTGACCGAAGACCGGCGCAATCGCCAGCAGTTCTTCGCGCAGTTGCTTACGTGCGGCATCTGCTTCAGAAGCTGAACCGTTGATGATAGTGTTCATCAGCGTGTACCAGTCTTTTTCGATGCGATGCATGTACAGACGGCTTTCACCGCGAGCTACCGGGTAAACAGGCATCAGTGGCGGATGCGGGAAACGCTCATCCAGATATTCCATAATGATGCGAGATTCCCACAGGGTCAGCTCACGATCCACCAGGGTCGGAACGCTCTGATTCGGGTTGAGGTCAATCAGATCCTGAGGCGGATTGTCCTTTTCCACGTGTTCGATCTCGAAACTTACACCTTTCTCAGCCAGCACAATGCGGACCTGATGGCTATAGATGTCAGTAGGACCGGAAAACAGCGTCATTACCGAACGTTTGTTGGCAGCGACAGCCATGAAAACCTCCAGGTATAGTCAGAATTTTTACTGCTACCAGCCACCAGGTGGCCAGTCAGAAGTTGTGTTACCCAATAAGGAACGACTCTCTTTGTTCGAAAATCAAACAAAAAATGAGCAATACCCGACATTTGGGCAGAAAATTGGATGATAGTTTACCAGATTTTGCGACCTTTGTGGTGAGTGGATGCCGGAAATGGGGAAAAAGAGATGCGCTTTAGTCTGAAATAGTTGACTTAGACCCTTATTGGCGATGTGGTTTTTGTTTTACCTGTCTTTCAGACGGCAGCAAAAAGCAACTTCCCATTTTTTACGCTGATTCAGAATTTAGCCATAAAAAAACCCGCCGAAGCGGGTTTTTTCGCAAATTGTTTTCTGCCGGAGCAGAAGCCAATTAACGTTTGGAGAACTGCGGACGACGACGTGCTTTACGCAGACCGACTTTCTTACGTTCAACCTGACGAGCGTCACGAGTAACGAAGCCAGCTTTACGCAGTTCAGAACGCAGGGACTCGTCGTATTCCATCAGAGCGCGGGTGATACCGTGACGGATCGCACCAGCCTGACCAGAGATACCACCACCTTTAACGGTGATGTACAGGTCCAGTTTCTCAACCATGTCGACCAGTTCCAGCGGCTGACGAACTACCATGCGGGCAGTTTCACGACCGAAGTACTGTTCCAGAGAACGTTGGTTGATTACGATTTTACCGTTGCCCGGTTTGATGAAAACGCGAGCTGCGGAACTTTTGCGGCGACCAGTGCCGTAGTATTGATTTTCAGCCATTGCCTATAATCCCGATTAGATGTCAAGAACTTGCGGTTGCTGTGCCGCGTGGTTGTGCTCGTTACCCGCGTAAACTTTCAGTTTACGGAACATAGCACGACCCAGCGGGCCTTTTGGCAACATGCCTTTAACCGCGATTTCAATCACACGCTCAGGACGGCGAGCAATCATCTCTTCAAAGGTCGCTTGTTTGATACCACCGATGTGGCCGGTGTGGTGATAGTACACTTTGTCAGTACGCTTGTTGCCGGTTACAGCAACTTTGTCAGCGTTCAGAACGATGATGTAATCACCGGTATCTACGTGCGGAGTATATTCCGCTTTGTGCTTACCGCGCAGGCGACGAGCCAGTTCAGTAGCCAGACGGCCCAGAGTTTTACCGGTCGCGTCAACAACATACCAGTCGCGTTTTACGGTTTCTGGTTTAGCTGTAAAAGTTTTCATTAAAAGCTTACCCAATAAATAGTTACACGTTGGTGAACACCCAAACGTCTTCAATTGTTGAGGTTCACACGACAAAGTCCGGCAAACCTACCCCTTCGAATAGCCTATGCCAGCACACAAAAAGTTTTGGGAAAAAAACTTTCTTGTAACGTGGGGTCGCAGGATTATAGAGAAGTCGGGGTCAAAGATCGACCCCTTTTTGTGATTTGTGGCAGGTTTTAACCCGCCAAATGCTCGCGCTTCAGATACTCTTCGCTTTGCATCTCTTGCAGACGTGACAGGCAACGCTGGAACTCAAACTTCAGCCGCTCACCCTGATAAATTTCATACAGCGGCACTTCTGCACTCACCACTAATTTGACATGGCGCTCGTAAAACTCATCCACCAGCGCAATAAAGCGCCGCGCTTCGCTCTCCATCAACCGCGTCATGACTGGCACATCAAACAACATTACTGTGTGAAACAGGCGTGAGAGCGCAATATAGTCATGCTGACTGCGGGCGTCGACGCACAGCGTAGTAAAAGAAACCGCCAGCGTCTGGTTCTCGACGCCCATTGTCGCCAATGGCCGATGGTTGATTTCTAACGTCGGTGAATTTTCTCGTTTCACCCCCGCCAGCGCCAACCATAGTTTATCCATCTGCGCCCGGGTTTCATCGTTGAGTGGCGAAAGCCACAGATGCGCCTGAGTGAGTGTACGCAGTCGATAATCAACACCAGCGTCCACGTTCATTACATCACAATGCTGTTTAATGGCATCGATTGCAGGCAGAAAACGCGCACGTTGCAGGCCATTTCGATAAAGTTCGTCCGGCGGAATATTTGACGTCGCTACCAGGGTAATACCGCGGGTGAACAGGGCTTTCATCAGACCGCCAAGTAGCATGGCGTCGGTAATATCAGAAACAAAAAATTCGTCAAAACAGAGCACGTCAGTTTCGGCTTTAAAGCGATCGGCAATAATTTCCAGCGGATCGGTCTGCCCCTGTAAGGCAGTTAGCTCTTCGTGCACCCGCAGCATAAAACGGTGAAAGTGCAGGCGCTGTTTCCGCTCTCCCGGCAGGCTTTGATAGAAAAGGTCCATCAGCCAGGTTTTCCCGCGTCCTACACCGCCCCACATATATAAGCCACGCACTGGCGTATGCTTTGTGTCTTCGCGTTTACCCCACAGCTTACCGACCCGCGCCATTAGCCCACTCGTCCTGGGGGCTGGTGGCCTGCTATTGATGAGTTCTTGATAAATAATTTCCAGGCGGCTGACGGCCTCTTTTTGAACGTCGTCGGGTTGATGGCTGCCTTCATTGAGCGCCTTCAGGTATTGCGATGTTGGGGTAACGCTTTGCATGATCTTATTGTTATTCCTTGAATAATCGGTGCGCCGTTGTTCACGGTTGACGAAAAAAAGGCCGTTCTACACTACGCGATATGCAGTCGGGATTCCACTTCTGTGGAATTAACGGTTATAGTGGCATAATCAGCCGCAGGCATGGAGCCTGAAGCCAACACCCTACGGAAACAAAAGACAACGGGAGATGTTCATGACCTGGGAATATGCGCTAATTGGGTTAGTCGTCGGCATCATTATTGGTGCTGTGGCCATGCGTTTTGGTAATCGTAAACTACGCCAGCAACAGGCGTTGCAGTACGAACTGGAAAAGAATAAAGCTGAACTGGACGAGTATCGCGAAGAGCTGGTTAGCCACTTTGCCCGCAGCGCGGAATTACTGGATACCATGGCGCACGACTATCGCCAGCTGTATCAGCACATGGCAAAAAGCTCCAGCAGCCTGCTGCCGGAACTGTCTGCTGAAGCAAACCCGTTCCGTAATCGTCTGGCAGAGTCTGAAGCCAGCAACGATCAGGCACCGGTGCAGATGCCTCGCGACTATTCTGAAGGCGCATCCGGCCTGCTGCGTACAGGCGCGAAGCGCGACTAATTTATTTTTCGGGCGCAGCCATTGCGCCCTCCTCTTCTCTCCCTCCCCGACTATCATTTAATCTGGTGTCTCATTGTTAGCCGTCTGAAAATTCAATAACATCAAACTGTTTTGAATCTCTTTTCTTATCATTCAGGTACGAGAGCAGGAATAATGAAAAAACAAACCCAGCTGTTGAGTGCATTAGCGTTAAGTGCCGGGTTAACTCTCTCGGCGTCATTTCAGGCCGTCGCGTCGATTCCAGGCCAGGTTGCCGATCAGGCCCCTCTCCCCAGTCTGGCTCCAATGCTGGAAAAAGTGCTTCCGGCAGTGGTGAGCGTACGGGTGGAAGGAACGGCCAGTCAGGGACAGAAAATCCCGGAAGAATTCAAAAAGTTTTTTGGTGATGATTTACCGGATCAACCTGCACAACCCTTCGAAGGTTTAGGTTCCGGTGTCATCATCAACGCCAGTAAAGGCTATGTGCTGACCAACAACCATGTGATTAATCAGGCACAGAAAATCAGTATTCAGCTCAATGATAGGCGCGAGTTTGATGCAAAACTGATTGGTAGCGATGACCAGAGCGATATCGCCCTGTTACAAATTCAAAACCCGAGCAAATTAACGCAAATCGCTATTGCCGACTCCGATAAATTGCGCGTCGGTGATTTTGCCGTAGCGGTCGGTAACCCATTTGGCCTTGGGCAAACCGCCACCTCTGGCATTGTTTCCGCATTAGGCCGCAGCGGGTTGAATCTTGAAGGTCTGGAAAACTTTATCCAGACAGATGCTTCCATTAACCGCGGTAACTCCGGCGGTGCACTATTAAACCTTAATGGTGAGTTAATTGGCATCAACACTGCAATCCTTGCGCCTGGCGGCGGGAGCGTCGGGATTGGATTTGCCATCCCCAGTAATATGGCGCGAACACTGGCGCAGCAGCTTATCGACTTTGGTGAAATCAAACGCGGTTTGTTAGGCATCAAAGGCATCGAGATGAGTGCCGATATCGCCAAAGCCTTCAACCTTGACGTGCAGCGTGGCGCGTTTGTCAGCGAAGTGTTGCCAAGTTCTGGCTCAGCGAAAGCGGGCGTCAAAGCGGGCGATATTATTACCAGCCTCAACGGCAAACCGCTGAATAGCTTTGCTGAGTTGCGCTCTCGTATCGCGACTACAGAGCCGGGCACGAAAGTGAAGCTTGGCCTGCTGCGTAACGGCAAACCACTGGAAGTAGAAGTGACGCTTGATACCAGCACCTCTTCGTCGGCCAGCGCTGAAATGATCACGCCAGCGCTGGAAGGTGCAACGTTGAGCGATGGTCAGCTAAAAGATGGCGGCAAAGGTATTAAGATAGATGAAGTTGTCAAAGGAAGCCCAGCTGCTCAGGCTGGCTTGCAAAAAGACGATGTGATCATTGGCGTCAACCGCGATCGGGTGAACTCGATTGCTGAAATGCGTAAAGTGCTGGCGGCAAAACCGGCCATCATCGCCCTGCAAATTGTACGCGGCAATGAAAGCATCTATCTGCTGATGCGTTAATGTCGTAAACCGGGCATCAGGCTGACGTGTGATGTCCGGTTAACTCGTGGTATGCTGCTGCCGTTCCCTTTTTTAATGACGCCTCCATCATGTTTGTGAAGCTCTTACGTTCCGTTGCGATTGGATTAATTGTCGGCGCTATTCTGCTGGTTGCCATGCCTTCGCTGCGCAGCCTTAACCCGCTTTCCACTCCGCAATTTGACAGTACCGATGAGACGCCTGCCAGCTATAATCTGGCGGTTCGCCGCGCCGCGCCAGCGGTGGTTAACGTTTACAACCGTGGTTTGAACACCAACTCTCACAACCAGCTTGAGATCCGCACCCTGGGATCCGGTGTAATCATGGATCAACGCGGTTATATCATCACCAATAAACACGTCATCAACGACGCCGATCAGATCATCGTCGCCTTACAGGATGGACGTGTATTTGAAGCATTGCTGGTGGGATCTGACTCTCTAACCGATCTGGCGGTACTTAAAATTAATGCCACTGGCGGTTTACCTACCATTCCAATTAATGCACGTCGCGTACCGCACATTGGCGACGTAGTACTGGCGATCGGTAACCCGTACAACCTCGGGCAGACCATTACCCAAGGGATTATTAGTGCCACGGGTCGAATCGGTCTGAACCCGACCGGGCGGCAAAACTTCCTACAAACCGATGCTTCCATTAACCACGGTAACTCTGGCGGCGCGCTGGTGAACTCGCTGGGAGAACTGATGGGCATTAACACGCTGTCGTTTGATAAGAGTAACGATGGCGAAACGCCGGAAGGTATCGGCTTTGCGATTCCTTTCCAGTTAGCAACCAAAATTATGGATAAGCTGATCCGCGATGGTCGCGTGATCCGCGGCTACATTGGTATCGGCGGACGCGAGATCGCACCACTGCACGCGCAGAGCGGTGGTATAGATCAACTGCAAGGGATCGTGGTTAATGAAGTGTCACCTGACGGCCCAGCGGCGAATGCGGGTATTCAGGTCAACGATCTGATTATTTCGGTGGATAACAAACCGGCCATCTCTGCTCTGGAGACGATGGATCAGGTGGCGGAAATTCGCCCTGGTTCGGTGATCCCGGTTGTAGTGATGCGTGATGATAAGCAGTTAACGCTGCAGGTCACCATTCAGGAATATCCGGCAACCAATTAAGTCGAGTGCTCAAAACAAAAACCGGAGTCTGTGCTC
>NZ_JBQZXC010000095.1:0-14184 GCF_053555815.1 Shigella sp. SIG6
GTAATTCCGGTGGCACGTGAGAATCATCATCCAGTATCAATGGTTCGCCGCTACCTGCCAGGTTATCAAACTCACCTTTCGCTTGCGCTTCTGCTATATGGCGCTCTGCCCACTGGTCAAGTAACCACATAAATACTCCAGGGGATGAACAAAAAGAGTACAGCTATTGTAGATAAGTGGGGATACTACGGGTATAAAAAAACCCGCCGGGGCGGGTTTTTTTACGTTGCTTCAGATTACTCTGCAGCAGCTTCTGCTTTCTCTGAACGATCAACCAGCTCGATGTAAGCCATCGGCGCGTTGTCGCCTGCACGGAAGCCACACTTCAGAATACGAGTGTAACCACCGGCACGGCTCGCGAAACGCGGGCCCAGTTCGTTAAACAGTTTTGCCACGATCTCGTTATCACGAGTACGGGCGAATGCCAGACGACGATTAGCAACGCTATCAGTCTTGGCAAGAGTAATCAGCGGCTCAACTACGCGGCGCAGCTCTTTCGCTTTAGGCAGAGTCGTCTTGATGATTTCATGACGAACCAGTGAACCTGCCATATTGCGGAACATAGCCTGGCGATGGCTGCTGTTGCGGTTCAGTTGACGACCACTCTTACGATGGCGCATGACCTTATCCTTCTCAGTAAAACCTTAACCTGTGATCCGGTTACTCGTCAGCGATGCTTGCCGGTGGCCAGTTTTCCAGGCGCATGCCCAGAGACAGTCCACGGGAAGCCAGCACGTCTTTAATCTCAGTAAGAGATTTTTTACCAAGGTTAGGCGTTTTAAGGAGCTCAACCTCGGTACGCTGTACCAGATCACCGATATAGTGGATAGCTTCTGCTTTAAGGCAGTTAGCAGAGCGGACAGTCAATTCCAGATCGTCAACAGGGCGCAGCAGGATCGGATCGAACTCTGGTTTCTCTTCTTTCACTTCAGGCTGACGTACATCACGTAAGTCAACGAAAGCTTCCAGTTGTTCAGCCAGAATGGTTGCCGCACGACGAATCGCCTCTTCAGGATCGATTGTGCCGTTGGTTTCCATTTCGATGACCAGCTTGTCCAGGTCGGTACGCTGTTCTACACGCGCTGCTTCAACATTGTAGGCAATACGCTCCACAGGGCTGTAGCATGCGTCGACCAGTAGACGGCCGATTGGGCGCTCATCTTCTTCCGAATGAATTCGGGTAGAAGCCGGCACATAACCACGACCGCGCTGAACTTTGATACGCATGCTAATAGACGCGTTCTCATCGGTCAGGTGGCAGATCACGTGCTGCGGCTTGACGATTTCGACATCACCGTCGTGGGTGATATCGGCTGCAGTCACAGGGCCAATGCCAGATTTATTCAAGGTAAGAATAACTTCATCTTTGCCCTGAACTCTCACCGCCAGCCCTTTCAGGTTGAGCAGGATTTCCAGGATATCTTCCTGAACGCCTTCTTTGGTGCTGTACTCATGTAGTACACCATCAATCTCAACCTCGGTCACCGCGCAACCCGGCATCGATGAGAGCAGAATACGGCGCAGTGCGTTACCCAGAGTATGGCCAAAGCCACGCTCTAAAGGCTCAAGGGTCACCTTGGCGTGCGTCGAACTCACTTGCTCGATATCAACCAGGCGCGGTTTTAGAAACTCTGTCACAGAACCCTGCATTGTGTCCTCTCTTTGGTACTAAGCTTTACTTGGAGTAAAGCTCGACGATCAGGTGTTCGTTAATGTCCGCAGACAGATCAGAACGCTCCGGCTTACGCTTAAACGTACCTTCCATCTTGCCAGCATCAACTTCCAGCCAGGTTGGCTTTTCACGCTGCTCAGCCAGCTCCAGAGCGGCTTTCACGCGAGACTGCTTCTTCGCTTTCTCACGAATGCTTACAACGTCATTCGGACTAACCTGATAAGAAGCGATGTTAACAACACGACCGTTTACCATAATTGCTTTATGGCTAACCAGCTGACGTGCTTCTGCACGAGTGGCACCGAAGCCCATACGGTATACAACGTTGTCCAGACGACCTTCCAGCAGAACCAACAGGTTTTCACCGGTGTTGCCTTTCAGACGTGCTGCTTCTTTGTAGTAGTTACGGAACTGACGCTCCAGCACACCATAGATACGGCGAACTTTTTGCTTTTCACGCAACTGCACACCATAGTCAGACAGACGCGGTTTACGCGCACCGTGCTGGCCAGGAGCTTGTTCAATTTTACACTTGGTATCGATCGCGCGAACGCCAGACTTAAGGAATAAGTCGGTGCCCTCACGACGGCTCAGCTTGAGCTTAGGACCCAAATATCTTGCCATTTTCTTTCTCCAACAAACCTGGAAAACGAGGCGTTATACGCGACGTTTTTTCGGCGGACGACAACCGTTATGAGGGATCGGAGTCACATCAGTAATGTTAGTGATGCGGAAACCTGCGGCGTTCAGAGCACGAATAGTAGATTCGCGGCCTGGACCCGGACCTTTAACCATAACTTCCAGATTCTTGATGCCGTATTCTTTCACGGCGTCAGCGCAACGCTCTGCTGCAACCTGAGCTGCAAACGGAGTGGATTTGCGAGAACCACGGAAACCGGAACCACCGGCTGTTGCCCAACCCAACGCGTTACCCTGACGATCAGTGATAGTCACGATGGTGTTGTTGAAAGAAGCATGGATATGAGCCACGCCGTCAGAGACTTGTTTTCTTACACGTTTACGTGCACGAATTGGTGCCTTTGCCATTATTCAATCACCCCGATTATTTCTTGATCGGTTTGCGCGGACCCTTACGGGTACGTGCGTTAGTCTTGGTACGCTGACCGCGAACCGGGAGACCACGACGATGACGCAAACCGCGATAGCAACCAAGATCCATCAGGCGCTTGATGCTCATGCTGATTTCACGGCGCAGATCACCTTCAACGACAAATTTGGCAACTTCGTCACGCAGCGTGTCGATTTGTCCTTCAGACAGCTCACTGATCTTAACATCTTCAGCGATACCCGCTGCAGCCAGGATGGCTTTAGAACGGGTCTTGCCGACGCCATAAATCGAAGTTAATGCGATTACGGCATGCTTATGATCAGGAATGTTAATGCCTGCTATACGGGCCACTATGCACTCCTACTATTTAATATGTACGTTCCATGCTGAAAAGCCCGTTTTCAGGATACTCAAATGGAAACGCACAGACATACAAAAGATTGGCTGGCTAATCTAGCCAGCTCAACCCAACTTTGCAAGAAAAATATGCGAAAAAATCAGCCTTGGCGCTGTTTATGCTTCGGCTCGGCACTGCAAATCACACGGATGACACCATCACGCTTAACGATTTTGCAGTTACGGCATAATTTCTTGACGGAAGCACGAACTTTCATTTTTACTCTCCGTAACTTCTCGGGCGACCAATTATCGGCCGTAGCCTTTCAGGTTCGCCTTCTTCAATGCAGACTCATACTGACTGGACATCATCAGAGTTTGCACTTGAGCCATAAAGTCCATAATCACGACAACAACGATAAGCAGTGAAGTCCCACCGAAGTAGAACGGTACTTTCATTGCATCACGCATGAACTCCGGGATCAGGCAGATAAAGGTAATATACAGCGCACCAACCAAGGTCAGGCGGGTCATTACTTTATCGATATACTTCGCCGTTTGCTCTCCCGGACGAATTCCTGGTACAAATGCACCGGACTTCTTCAGGTTATCTGCTGTTTCACGCGGGTTGAAAACCAACGCCGTGTAGAAGAAACAGAAGAAGATGATTGCAGACGCATAGAGTAACACATAAAGCGGTTGCCCAGGCTGCAAATACAGCGAAATTGTTGTCAGCCAGTTCCAACCAGTACCGCCCCCGAACCATGACGCGATGGTCGCCGGGAACAGAATAATACTGGAAGCGAAGATTGCCGGGATTACCCCCGCCATATTCACTTTCAGCGGTAAATGTGTGCTCTGTGCAGCATAGACACGACGACCTTGCTGACGTTTCGCGTAGTTTACCACAATGCGGCGTTGACCACGCTCAACAAACACAACAAAGAACGTCACTGCAAATACTAATACTGCAACCAACAGCAACACGAGGAAGTGCAGGTCGCCTTGACGCGCTTGCTCGATAGTATGGGCAATGGCTGGCGGGAGTCCCGCGACAATACCGGCGAAGATAATGATTGAAATACCGTTGCCGATACCTCGTTCAGTGATCTGTTCGCCCAACCACATCAGGAACATCGTTCCTGTGACCAGACTTACAACAGCGGTGAAGTAGAATGCAAAGCCCGGGTTAATCACCAGGCCTTGCATACCAGGCATATTCGGCAGACCGGTAGCAATACCGATCGACTGGAATATTGCCAGCACCAGAGTACCGTAACGGGTGTACTGGCTGATCTTACGACGACCAGACTCCCCTTCTTTCTTAATTTCTGCCAACGTTGGGTGAACCACCGTCAGCAGCTGGATAATGATCGACGCCGAAATATACGGCATGATCCCCAGAGCAAAGATAGAAGCACGGCTGAGAGCACCACCAGAGAACATGTTAAACATCTCAATGATGGTGCCTCGCTGTTGCTCAAGCAGTTTGGCAAGTACAGCGGCATCAATACCAGGGATCGGAATAAAAGAGCCAATACGGAACACAATCAGCGCACCGATAACAAACAGCAGTCTGCGTTTCAGCTCGCCTAAGCCACCTTTGGCACTTTGAAAATCTAATCCCGGTTGTTTAGCCATCTGCTACTTATTCCTCGATTTTACCGCCAGCAGCTTCGATAGCAGCACGAGCGCCTTTAGTAACACGCAGGCCACGAACAGTTACCGGAGTCGTTACTTCGCCAGCCAGGATCACTTTCGCGAACTCGATCTGGATACCGATAATGTTAGCCGCTTTCAGCGTGTTCAGGTCTACAACACCGCCTTCTACTTTAGCCAGGTCAGATAGACGAACTTCGGCTGTAATCGCTGCTTTACGAGAAGTGAAGCCGAATTTCGGCAGACGACGGTACAGAGGCATCTGACCACCCTCGAAACCGCGACGTACGCCACCGCCAGAACGAGACTTCTGACCTTTGTGACCACGACCACCGGTTTTACCGAGGCCAGAACCGATACCACGACCCAGGCGTTTACCCGCCTTTTTGGAGCCTTCGGCCGGAGACAGAGTATTTAAACGCATCTCTTACTCCTCAACTTTAACCATGAAGGAAACCGCGTTGATCATACCGCGAATAGCAGGAGTATCCTCGCGCTCTACGGTGTGACCAATACGACGCAGACCCAGGCCAAGCAGCGTTGCCTTGTGTTTCGGCAGACGACCGATTGCACTGCGGGTTTGAGTAATTTTAATAGTCTTTGCCATGGTTTATTTCCCCAGAATTTCTTCAACGGATTTACCACGCTTGGCAGCGACCATTTCTGGAGAATTCATATTTTCCAAGCCATCAATAGTTGCACGAACCACGTTGATCGGGTTGGTGGAACCATATGCTTTAGCCAGAACGTTATGAACCCCAGCGACTTCCAGAACGGCGCGCATTGCACCACCGGCGATGATACCGGTACCTTCGGAAGCCGGCTGCATGAATACGCGAGAACCCGTGTGAACACCTTTAACAGGGTGTTGTAGAGTGCCGTTATTCAGCGCGACGTTAATCATATTGCGACGGGCTTTTTCCATCGCTTTCTGGATCGCTGCTGGAACTTCACGCGCTTTACCGTAACCAAAACCAACGCGACCGTTACCATCGCCAACTACAGTCAGAGCTGTGAAGGAGAAAATACGACCACCTTTAACGGTTTTAGATACGCGGTTTACCGCGATCAGCTTTTCCTGCAGTTCGCCAGCTTGTTTTTCGATGTGAGCCATCTTACACCTCTACCTTAGAACTGAAGGCCAGCTTCACGGGCAGCATCTGCCAGTGCCTGGACACGACCATGATATTGGAACCCGGAACGGTCAAAGGATACATCTTTGATGCCTTTTTCCAGAGCGCGTTCAGCGACAGCTTTACCCACAGCTGCAGCCGCGTCTTTGTTACCGGTGTACTTCAGTTGTTCAGCGATAGCTTTTTCTACAGTAGAAGCAGCTACCAGAACTTCAGAACCGTTCGGTGCAATTACCTGTGCGTAAATGTGACGCGGGGTACGATGTACCACCAGGCGAGTTGCGCCCAGCTCCTGGAGCTTGCGGCGTGCGCGGGTCGCACGACGGATACGAGCAGATTTCTTATCCATAGTGTTACCTTACTTCTTCTTAGCCTCTTTGGTACGCACGACTTCGTCGGCGTAACGAACACCCTTGCCTTTGTAAGGCTCAGGACGACGGTAGGCGCGCAGATCCGCTGCAACCTGGCCGATCACCTGCTTATCAGCGCCTTTCAGCACGATTTCAGTCTGAGTCGGACATTCAGCAGTGATACCCGCAGGCAGCTGATGGTCAACAGGATGAGAGAAACCCAGAGACAGGTTAATCACATTGCCTTTAACCGCTGCACGGTAACCTACACCAACCAGCTGCAGCTTCTTAGTGAAGCCTTCGGTAACACCGATAACCATTGAGTTCAGCAGGGCACGCGCGGTACCAGCCTGTGCCCAACCGTCTGCGTAACCATCACGCGGACCGAAGGTCAGGGTATTATCTGCATGTTTAACTTCAACAGCATCGTTGAGAGTACGAGTCAGCTCGCCGTTTTTACCTTTGATCGTAATAACCTGACCGTTGATTTTTACGTCAACGCCGGCAGGAACAACGACCGGTGCTTTAGCAACACGAGACATTTTTTCCTCCGATTAGGCTACGTAGCAGATAATTTCGCCACCAAGACCAGCCTGGCGCGCTGCACGATCAGTCATAACACCTTTAGAGGTAGAAACAACTGCGATACCCAGACCCGCCATAACTTTCGGCAGCTCATCTTTACGTTTATAGATGCGCAGACCTGGGCGGCTGACACGCTGAATGCTTTCTACAACAGCTTTGCCCTGGAAATACTTCAGAGTAAGTTCCAGTTCAGGCTTGGTGTCGCCTTCAACTTTAAAATCTTCAATAAAACCTTCTTCCTTCAGCACGTTGGCGATTGCCACTTTCAGCTTGGAGGAAGGCATGGTGACCGCAGCTTTGTTCGCGGCCTGACCGTTACGGATACGGGTCAGCATATCCGCGATCGGATCTTGCATGCTCATCTGTCTTTACTCCCGTGATTCAATTGGTGACAATTACCAGCTAGCCTTTTTCAGACCCGGGATTTCACCGCGCATAGCGGCTTCACGGACCTTAATACGGCTCAACCCGAACTTCCGCAGGAAACCATGCGGACGACCTGTTTGACGGCAGCGGTTACGCTGACGAGACGGGCTGGAATCACGCGGCAGAGTCTGCAGCTTGAGAACAGCGTTCCAACGATCTTCGTCGGAAGCGTTCACATCAGAGATGATCGCTTTCAGTTCAGCGCGTTTCGCGAAGTATTTATCAGCTAAAGCTACGCGTTTTACTTCGCGTGCTTTCATTGATTGCTTAGCCATTTAGTAACCCTACCTTACTTGCGGAACGGGAAGTCAAAGGCAGCCAGCAGAGCGCGGCCTTCTTCGTCAGATTTCGCAGTAGTGGTAATGGTAATATCCAAACCACGAACGCGGTCGACTTTATCGTAGTCGATTTCTGGGAAGATGATCTGCTCACGGACACCCATGCTGTAGTTACCACGACCGTCGAAAGACTTAGCGGACAGGCCACGGAAGTCACGGATACGAGGTACAGCAATAGTGATCAGGCGCTCAAAGAACTCCCACATGCGTTCGCCACGCAGAGTTACTTTACAGCCGATCGGATAGCCCTGACGGATTTTGAAGCCTGCAACAGATTTGCGTGCTTTGGTGATCAGCGGTTTTTGACCGGAGATTGCTGCCAGGTCTGCTGCTGCGTTATCCAGCAGTTTTTTGTCAGCGATCGCTTCACCAACACCCATGTTCAGGGTGATCTTCTCGACCCGAGGGACTTGCATGACAGAATTGTAGTTAAACTCAGTCATGAGTTTTTTAACTACTTCGTCTTTGTAGTAATCATGCAGTTTCGCCATCGTACTACTCCAAATTACTTGATAGTTTCGCTGTTAGACTTGAAGAAACGGACTTTTTTGCCGTCTTCGAATCTAAAGCCTACACGGTCAGCCTTGCCGGTTGCCGCATTGAAGATTGCTACGTTGGAAACCTGAATAGCGGCTTCTTTTTCAACGATGCCACCCGGTTGGTTCAGGGCCGGAACCGGCTTCTGATGTTTCTTAACCAGGTTGATACCTTCAACAATGACCTTGCCGGAAGACAGGACATTCTTAACTTTACCGCGTTTACCTTTATCTTTACCGGTTAACACGATAACTTCGTCATCACGACGGATTTTCGCTGCCATGATTCGCTCCTTAGAGTACTTCTGGTGCCAGAGAGATAATTTTCATGAACTTCTCACTACGAAGCTCACGAGTTACCGGCCCAAAAATACGCGTACCGATAGGCTGCTCGCTGTTGTTGTTCAGAAGAACACAAGCATTACCATCGAAGCGAATGACAGAACCGTCCGGGCGACGAACACCCTTCTTGGTGCGCACCACTACCGCCTTCAGCACATCACCTTTTTTGACCTTACCACGCGGAATTGCTTCTTTGATGGTGATCTTGATGATGTCGCCTACGCCTGCGTAGCGACGGTGCGAGCCACCCAGAACCTTGATACACATTACGCGACGTGCACCGGAGTTGTCGGCGACGTTCAGCATAGTCTGTTCTTGGATCATTTTAGTGCTCCGCTAATGTCAACTACTACTGAGACCCGAAAATCAGGTCGTTAAAAATCCCCATATCGAGGGCGCGGCATTATAACACCGCTTCAAGGATATGGGTAGAAAAAATAAACGGCTCATTTCTGAGCCGTTTATTCGTATCGAGAGAGTGTACTGTATTACAGAACCGCTTTCTCTACAACGCGAACCAGCGTCCAGGATTTAGTCTTGGACAGCGGACGGCATTCGCGGATTTCAACCACGTCACCGATACCGCATTCGTTGTTCTCGTCATGTACGTGCAGTTTGGTCGTACGCTTGATGAATTTACCGTAGATCGGGTGTTTCACAAAACGTTCGATAGCAACAACAATGGATTTCTCCATTTTGTCGCTAACAACGCGACCTTGCAGAGTACGGATTTTATCGGTCATTACGCACCCGCCTTCTCGTTCAGTAAAGTCTTAACGCGTGCGACATCGCGACGCACTTGCTTCAACAGGTGAGACTGTTGCAGCTGGCCACTTGCAGCCTGCATACGCAGGTTGAACTGCTCACGCAGCAGGTTCAGCAGCTCGGTGTTCAGCTCTTCAATGCTCTTCTCACGCAGCTCTTTTGCTTTCATTACATCACCGTCTTAGTTACAAAGGTGGTTTTAATCGGCAGTTTCGCTGCTGCCAGCTTGAATGCTTCACGGGCCAGCTCTTCCGGAACACCGTCCATTTCATACAGGACTTTACCCGGCTGAATCAAGGCAACCCAATACTCCACGTTACCTTTACCTTTACCCATACGCACTGCCAGCGGCTTTTCAGTGATCGGTTTGTCCGGGAACACACGGATCCAGATCTTACCTTGACGCTTAACTGCACGGGTCATAGCACGACGTGCTGCTTCGATCTGACGGGCAGTCAGACGACCACGGCCAACAGCTTTCAGACCGAAGCTGCCGAAGCTAACATCCGTACCCTGCGCCAGACCGCGGTTACGGCCTTTGTGCATTTTACGGAATTTTGTACGCTTTGGTTGTAACATCAGCGACGCTCCTTATTTACGGCCTTTACGCTGCTGCTTTTTAGGCTGAGCAGCCGGTTTTTCCGGTTGTTCAACAGCAGCCATACCACCCAGGATCTCGCCTTTGAAGATCCACACTTTAACGCCGATTACACCGTAAGTGGTGTGCGCTTCAGAGGTGTTGTAGTCGATGTCAGCACGCAGAGTGTGCAGCGGTACGCGACCTTCGCGGTACCATTCGGTACGTGCGATTTCCGCGCCGCCCAGACGGCCGCTAACTTCAACTTTAATACCTTTAGCGCCCAGACGCATTGCGTTCTGTACAGCACGCTTCATAGCACGACGGAACATAACGCGACGTTCCAGCTGAGAAGTGATGCTGTCAGCAACCAGTTTTGCGTCCAGTTCAGGCTTACGAACTTCGGCGATGTTGATCTGTGCAGGAACGCCAGCGATGTCCGCTACGACCTTACGCAGTTTTTCTACGTCTTCACCTTTTTTACCGATAACGATACCCGGGCGAGCAGTGTGAATGGTTACACGGATGCTCTTAGCCGGACGCTCGATAACGATACGAGATACGGACGCTTTAGCCAGTTCCTTAGTCAGGTACTGACGTACTTTAAAATCGCTGTCCAGGTTGTCAGCGAATTCTTTGGTGTTCGCAAACCAGGTAGAGTTCCATGGTTTTACAATACCCAGGCGAATACCATTAGGATGTACTTTCTGACCCATTGCTAGTCTCCAGAGTCTCAGCGATCGGACACAACCACAGTGATGTGGCTGGTGCGCTTCAGGATGCGATCTGCACGACCTTTTGCACGCGGCATAATGCGCTTCATGCTCGGGCCTTCGTCTACGAAAATTTTCGTAACTTTCAGATCGTCAATATCAGCGCCATCGTTGTGTTCAGCGTTAGCAATGGCAGATTCCAGAACTTTCTTGACCTGTACAGCCGCTTTCTTGTTGGTGTAGGTCAAAATATCCAGAGCCTGCGACACTTTCTTACCGCGAATCAGGTCAGCAACAAGGCGAACCTTCTGAGCAGAAGAACGAGCATGGCGATGTTTAGCAATAGTTTCCATCTCTTCCTCCTACCTTATTTCTTCTTCGCTTTTTTATCAGCAGCGTGGCCGCGATAAGTACGAGTCGGTGCGAATTCACCCAGTTTGTGACCGACCATTTCGTCGGTTACAAATACCGGAACGTGCTGACGACCATTATGGACAGCGATGGTCAAACCGATCATGTTAGGAAAGATCGTTGAACGACGGGACCAAGTGCGCAGGGGCTTCTTGTCTCCGCTTTCCACCGCTTTCTCTACCTTCTTCAGCAAGTGCAGGTCAATAAAAGGACCTTTCTTGAGAGAACGTGGCATGGCTTATCCTCTAAAATTATTTGCTACGGCGACGTACGATGAATTTATCAGTACGCTTGTTGCTGCGGGTCTTCTTACCTTTGGTCTGAACGCCCCACGGAGTTACCGGGTGCTTACCAAAGTTACGACCTTCACCACCACCATGTGGGTGGTCTACCGGGTTCATCGCGGTACCGCGAACGGTCGGACGAACACCACGCCAGCGTGCGGCACCTGCTTTACCCAGAACGCGCAGCATATGCTCAGCATTGCCAACTTCGCCCAGAGTTGCACGGCAGTCTGCTTCTACTTTACGCATTTCACCAGAACGCAGACGCAGGGTGACATAAGCACCATCACGAGCAACGATCTGAACGTAAGTACCAGCGGAACGTGCCAGCTGACCGCCTTTACCTGGTTTCATTTCTACGTTATGAACAGTAGAACCAACCGGGATGTTGCGCATCGGCAGGGTGTTACCTGGTTTGATTGCAGCATCAACGCCAGACTGAATCTGGTCGCCAGCTTTCAGGCCTTTAGGGGCCAGGATGTAACGGCGTTCACCGTCTTTGTACAGAACCAGCGCGATGTTCGCGGAACGGTTCGGATCGTACTCAAGACGTTCAACAACTGCCGGGATACCGTCTTTGTTGCGTTTGAAGTCAACAATACGGTAAGCCTGCTTGTGGCCACCACCGATATGACGAGTGGTGATACGGCCATTGTTGTTACGACCACCGGATTTGCTGTTTTTTTCCAGCAACGGAGCAAAAGGTTTGCCCTTGTGCAGCTCAGGGTTAACCACTTTAACTACGTGGCGACGACCCGGAGATGTCGGTTTACATTTAACAACTGCCATTGTATTACTCCTCCGACTTACTCAGCGCCGCCAACGAAGTCCAGATTCTGGCCTTCTTTCAGGGTGACGTAAGCTTTTTTCCAGTCGCTACGACGACCGATACGCTGTCCGTGACGTTTAACTTTCCCTTTAACTACCAGGGTGTTAACGACTTCGACTTCGACTTCAAACAGTTTCTGCACAGCAGCTTTGATTTCTGCTTTGGTCGCGTCTTTAGCAACTTTGAGTACGATGGTGTTGGATTTTTCCATCGCAGTAGACGCTTTTTCAGAAACGTGCGGTGCACGCAGCACCTTCAGCAGACGTTCTTCACGAATCATGCCAGCATCTCCTCAACTTGCTTAACAGCATCAGCAGTCATTACGACTTTGTCGAAGGCGATCAGGCTAACCGGGTCGATACCAGTTGCATCGCGTACGTCAACCTTGTGCAGGTTGCGCGCAGCCAGGAACAGGTTTTCGTCCAGCTCACCGGTGATGATCAGCACATCTTCCAGAGCCATGTCTTTCAGTTTCTGTGCCAGCAGCTTAGTTTTCGGCGCTTCTACAGAGAACTTCTCGACAACGATCAGACGATCCTGACGTACCAGTTCGGACAGGATGCTTTTCAGCGCGCCGCGGTACATCTTCTTGTTAACTTTTTGACTGTGGTCCTGCGGACGAGCAGCAAAGGTCACGCCACCAGAACGCCAGATCGGGCTCTTGATAGAACCAGAACGCGCACGGCCGGTGCCTTTCTGGCGCCACGGTTTTTTACCGGAACCAGTTACTTCAGCACGAGTCTTCTGAGCACGAGTACCCTGACGAGCACCAGCTGCATAAGCAACAACAACCTGGTGAACCAGCGCTTCGTTGAAATCACGACCGAAGGTAGTTTCGGAAACAGTCAGCGCGCTCTGCGCGTCTTTCAATACTAATTCCATTGCTATCTCCTTACGCCTTCACAGCTGGTTTAACGATCAGGTCGCTACCGGTTGCACCCGGGACAGCACCTTTAACCAGCAGCAGGTTGCGCTCAGCGTCAACGCGTACTACGTCAAGGCTCTGAACGGTTACACGTTCGTTACCCATCTGACCTGCCATTTTCTTGCCTTTGAACACTTTGCCCGGAGTCTGGTTCTGACCGATAGAACCCGGAACGCGGTGAGACAAGGAGTTACCGTGAGTAGCGTCCTGGGTACGGAAGTTCCAGCGCTTAACGGTACCTGCGAAACCTTTACCTTTAGAGGTGCCAGTTACGTCAACTTTTTTAACGTCAGCAAACAGTTCAACGCTAATGCTCTGACCTACAGTGAACTCTTCGCCTTCAGCCAGGCGGAATTCCCACAGACCACGGCCAGCTTCTACGCCAGCTTTAGCGAAGTGGCCAGCTTCAGGCTTGGTCACACGGTTAGCTTTTTTAGCACCGGTGGTCACCTGAATAGCACGGTAGCCATCGTTAGCCAGGTCTTTAACCTGAGTAACGCGGTTTGCTTCAACTTCGATTACGGTTACTGGGATAGAAACGCCGTCTTCTGTGAAGATACGGGTCATACCCACTTTTTTACCGACTAAACCAATCATTGTTTCAACCTCTCAATCGCTCAATGACCTGATTAACCCAGGCTGATCTGCACGTCTACACCGGCAGCCAGATCCAGACGCATCAGAGCATCAACGGTTTTCTCGGTTGGCTCAACGATGTCAACCAGACGCAAGTGAGTACGGATTTCGTACTGATCGCGCGCGTCTTTGTTGACGTGCGGGGAGATCAGAACAGTGAAGCGCTCTTTGCGTGTCGGCAGCGGGATCGGACCACGGACCTGCGCACCAGTGCGCTTGGCAGTCTCGACGATTTCCGCGGTTGCTTGATCGATCAGACGATGATCAAACGCTTTCAGGCGGATACGGATTCTTTGGTTCTGCATGAGACCAGAGCTCCAATTATTTTATGAACGAAAATGATTACTCCTCAGACCCATTACGATTGATGGGAGAGTGTAACCGTTCTTACGTAGCTCCCCGATTGGGAGCATTGTTAGGTAGCCAAATTCGGCTAACTGAGGTTCAGATTGAACCTGCTGTCAACTACGACAAGCCCGCGCATTATACGCAAATCTGAGCCTGACGCAAGCATCGGGTAGAAATTAATCGCAACGCGCAGATTGCGAGCTGCATTCCACGAAATTTGTAAGGTTGTGAAGATAGCGTTTTTCACCGG
>NZ_JBQZXC010000096.1:0-14159 GCF_053555815.1 Shigella sp. SIG6
TCGTAAATTAAGCGAGCAAGGCCTGATTACGCGCCATCACGGTGGCGCGGGTCGGGCTTCCAGCGTCGTTAATACGGCGTTCGAGCAGCGTGAGGTTTCGCAAACCGAGAAAAAAAAAGCGATTGCCGAAGCGGTGGCAGACTATATTCCTGATGGTTCAACAATATTTATCACCATTGGTACGACTGTTGAGCATGTTGCCCGGGCGTTACTTAACCATAATCATTTGCGGATAATCACCAACAGCCTGCGTGTGGCGCATATTCTTTACCACAACCCGCGCTTTGAAGTGATGGTGCCCGGCGGTACGTTGCGCTCTCATAATAGCGGGATCATTGGCCCTTCAGCGGCGTCCTTTGTGGCTGATTTTCGTGCTGATTATCTGGTAACAAGCGTTGGGGCGATTGAGAGCGATGGCGCGTTGATGGAGTTTGATGTAAACGAAGCTAACGTGGTGAAAACGATGATGGCGCACGCGAGAAATATTCTGCTGGTCGCCGATCACACTAAGTATCATGCTTCGGCGGCGGTTGAAATTGGTAACGTGGCACAGGTCACTGCGCTCTTTACCGACGAGCTGCCGCCCGCTGCGCTAAAATCACGCTTACAAGACAGCCAAATTGAAATCATTCTTCCCCAGGAAGACGCGTAGATTTTTGTGACCGTTAACCTGGCGTCATACCTTGCCACATAGCCAAACCCATCCTTTCCCGCTACAGTTAATTTCTTGTGGCGCGAAAGGAGGCAAAAATGCTCTATATCTTTGATTTAGGTAATGTGATTGTCGATATCGACTTTAACCGTGTGCTGGGAGCCTGGAGCGATTTAACGCGTATTCCGCTGGCATCGCTTAAGAAGAGTTTTCATATGGGGGAGGCGTTTCATCAGCATGAGCGTGGGGAAATTAGCGACGAAGCGTTCGCAGAGGCGCTGTGTCATGAGATGGCTCTACCGCTAAGCTACGAGCAGTTCTCTCACGGCTGGCAGGCGGTGTTTGTTGCGCTGCGCCCGGAAGTGATCGCCATCATGCATAAACTGCGTGAGCAGGGGCATCGCGTGGTGGTGCTTTCCAATACCAACCGCCTGCATACCACCTTCTGGCCGGAAGAATACCCGGAAATTCGTGATGCTGCTGACCATATCTATCTGTCGCAAGATCTGGGGATGCGCAAACCTGAAGCACGAATTTACCAGCATGTGTTGCAGGCGGAAGGTTTTTCACCCAGCGATACGGTCTTTTTCGACGATAACGCCGATAATATAGAAGGAGCTAATCAGCTAGGCATTACCAGTATTCTGGTGAAAGATAAAACCACCATCCCGGACTATTTCGCGAAGGTGTTATGCTAAAAACCATTCAGGACAAAGCCAGGCACCGTACCCGTCCACTATGGGCCTGGCTAAAACTACTCTGGCAACGTATTGATGAGGACAACATGACAACCCTGGCAGGTAACCTTGCCTATGTGTCGTTGCTCTCATTAGTGCCGCTGGTTGCCGTTGTTTTTGCGCTTTTCGCCGCTTTTCCCATGTTTTCCGACGTCAGCATTCAGTTACGTCACTTTATTTTTGCCAACTTTCTGCCTGCTACTGGCGATGTTATTCAGCGGTATATCGAACAATTTGTTGCTAATTCCAACAAGATGACCGCCGTTGGGGCGTGCGGGCTGATCGTCACCGCGTTATTGTTGATGTACTCCATCGATAGCGCGTTGAATACCATCTGGCGCAGTAAACGAGCGCGACCAAAAATTTACTCGTTCGCCGTGTACTGGATGATTTTAACGCTGGGGCCGCTGCTGGCAGGGGCCAGTCTGGCGATCAGTTCCTATTTGCTCTCCCTGCGCTGGGCGAGCGATCTCAATACTGTCATCGACAACGTGCTGCGTATTTTTCCGTTGCTGTTGTCGTGGATCTCCTTCTGGTTGCTGTACAGCATTGTTCCTACCATCCGCGTACCTAACCGCGACGCGATTGTCGGCGCGTTTGTCGCCGCACTCCTGTTCGAAGCAGGAAAGAAAGGTTTCGCGCTTTATATCACCATGTTCCCGTCATATCAGCTCATTTACGGTGTGCTGGCGGTGATCCCCATTCTCTTTGTTTGGGTCTACTGGACATGGTGTATCGTCTTGCTTGGCGCGGAAATTACTGTCACTCTCGGGGAATACCGCAAACTAAAACAAGCAGCTGAACAAGAAGAAGACGACGAACCATGATTGCATTAATTCAACGCGTAACCCGTGCCAGCGTCACCGTGGAGGGAGAAGTGACGGGCGAAATTGGCGCGGGACTTTTGGTGTTATTGGGTGTCGAAAAGGATGACGACGAACAGAAAGCAAACCGTCTGTGCGAGCGTGTGCTCGGCTACCGCATCTTTAGCGATGCCGAAGGCAAGATGAATCTCAACGTGCAACAGGCGGGCGGCAGTGTACTGGTGGTTTCCCAGTTTACCCTCGCCGCAGATACCGAACGGGGGATGCGCCCAAGTTTCTCCAAAGGCGCATCACCGGATCGCGCAGAGGCGTTATATGACTATTTCGTCGAACGCTGCCGCCAGCAAGAGATGAACACGCAAACAGGACGCTTCGCTGCCGATATGCAGGTATCGCTGGTCAATGATGGCCCCGTGACATTCTGGTTGCAGGTATGAGCCAGCTTCCAGGGTTGTCACGGGAAACAAGAGAGAGTATCGCTATGTATCACCTTCAGGTTCCACAAACAGAAGAAGAGTTAGAGCGTTACTATCAGTTTCGCTGGGAAATGTTGCGTAAGCCCCTGCATCAACCAAAAGGTTCGGAACGCGACGCGTGGGATGCGATGGCGCATCACCAGATGGTCGTCGACGAGCAGGGTAATCTGGTGGCGGTAGGCCGATTGTATATTAATGCCGACAATGAAGCGTCCATTCGCTTTATGGCCGTTCACCCGGACGTGCAGGACAAAGGGTTAGGAACGCTGATGGCGATGACCCTGGAGTCGGTGGCGCGTCAGGAAGGCGTTAAGCGCGTGACCTGTAGCGCCCGTGAAGACGCGGTGGAGTTTTTCGCCAAGCTGGGGTTTGTTAATCAGGGAGAAATCACCACGCCAACCACCACGCCGATTCGCCATTTTTTGATGATTAAGCCCGTCGCCACTCTGGATGATATTTTGCATCGCGGCGCCTGGTGCGCGCAGCTGCAACAGGCGTGGTACGAACATAACCCGCTTAGTGAAAAAATGGGCGTGCGTATTCAACAATATACCGGGCAAAAATTTATCACCACCATGCCGGAAACCGGCAATCAGAATCCGCACCATACGCTGTTTGCCGGGAGTTTATTCTCGCTGGCGACGCTCACCGGTTGGGGGCTTATCTGGCTGATGCTGCGTGAACGCCACCTCGGCGGAACGATTATTCTGGCGGATGCGCATATCCGCTACAGCAAACCGATTAGCGGTAAACCCCATGCGGTAGCCGACCTTGGTGCCTTAAGCGGCGATCTCGACCGTCTGGCGCGCGGACGAAAAGCACGGGTGCAGATGCAGGTCGAAATCTTTGGCGACGAGACGCCGGGTGCAGTGTTTGAAGGCACGTATATCGTTCTGCCCGCGAAGCCATTTGGCCCGTATGAAGAGGGCGGGAACGAAGAAGAGTAGCTTATGGAGAGGGGCGGTGCTGCCTCTCTCATTCATTCCGGTCATTTACATCAGTCCCTGACTATTCCGGTTATATTGAATAAGAACTTTATAAATTTTTATTCTTCGTTGGCACCATACGTGTCTTGCTACATCACTGTTCAGGAGCATTTAAATATTATTTGTAGAGCTGAGTGGCAATTATTGCAGATAATGCTTAACTCATCATCTTAGTTCAGGTTTGAGCGATTTTTGATAGTCAAAACCCCCTCTGGTGCCATACTTTTTTCATAAATATTTTTAAAATCTATAGCTCACAAACATTATGCAAAGATAATGGGCTGGCATACATTGTCAGTATCATTCATTTACTGCTCTGTATGTTATGAATCATTATGTTGTATGTTTGCTCTTAAACCGTGGGAAGGAGGCTATAATGGTTGCCAATATTAATCTCATTAAACAAGAAAGTTATTCTGTTGTTAATTTAGAAAAACAACTAATGAGTAATAAATCACCGAAGCAAACGCTATTAAATCAATTTTCACTTTGCCTTAAAATGGAAGGTGAGGAGCAACTGTGCGATTGTGTTAACGAACTGAAGCATGGTTTGTCGAGTAATAATGAATATGACCTGTTTAAAAATAGAGAAACCTCACTGTGGAAACGCAAAGTACCAGAAAGCGCAGCGCTGGCAATGACGGGAACAGTATATAAATTATTTGGTAATCGCTTACTCAACGCCCGCAATCAGTTAGATAAAAATCTCCTCGAAATGGCTATGCAAATGGTTTATGGCAAAGATATGGTGACAAAGTCCGGGGATATATTGATTGATATACAATTAAATAAGGATGGCAGTCTCCAGAGTAAGCACTACACACTTGATGTAGGTGAAGTTATAAACAGTTATAATATTGACCCTCTTTGTGAATGCTTCAAGTATTAATCAAACTTACTTACATGATAAAAATCCTGGTGACGTTATTAGCCTGTATGGCACTTTAGATAACATTCCCCTTGTAGTTAAGGAATGCACGGGTAAAAATCATCAAATTAATGTTAAAGCCAAATTGCCACAAGAACGAAGTGAAAAAGTTGAGGATATGTGTGAAAGAATGAAAGGTGGCATCTCTATGTTTAACCACACCACAAAAACAGCTGATAATATAGAGCATAATTTGCAGCTAAGTTTTCTCGTGGGTTCACGTCCGTCGATCACCAATAAATACTCAGCAAAAGATGTAGGTCCAGATATACTTGCATTGCCCGTCAACGTATATCATGCGGATTTTAAAATTAAAATCAATAATGCAGTGGAGAAGGCTTCATCAATTGTGTTATGTGCTGTGCAAAAAAATCTCCATGCAGCAAGGAAGGTTCTTAGCGGGATAATAGGAAATGTGCCAAAAAATAATAAACCAAAAACAATTATTTTTGATTTGCGTTTTCTTAGTGCAATTAAGCAGAAAGTTTTTTTGGGCAGTGAAAAACCGTTGTTTGTAAAGCATACCGCAATGATGAGGGAGGCATGTAAGGAATTACCGCAGTCAGTGGAATATGTTCCTTTAGCCTGTGAAGCGCATAGCCATCGCAGCGTCGCCCTTGCCAAAACCGTGGCTGCGCCCATCATGGCGACAGGTGTGGGCTTGGCATTAATGTATGCAACATCATCAGGACCGTATTATGCGCAAAGTCTTTCTGGTTCGCCGGATATCGAGATGATAAAAAATCGCATGGCTGAATTGTTTAACCAGTCGGATATTTCTGTGCGCAACAAATATAGCCCGGCTTTTGATAAATGGAATGAACTGGTAGATAAATTAAATCACGAAAGAAATACAGTTCCGTTTGCGTGTTTGACCACCATTTTAGCGACGGCGATAAATGAAACTCTTGAGGGGGATACGAATGTTGCCGTTGTGATGGGGTGTAAATCTGCGAAAGATCGCACGATATCCATTGTCCTTGGCAACTCGATGTTGCAAACACTCCTTGAAAAACGCCTCGCCGATAGTGGAGAAATAGAAAATCTTTTTGATCAACAGGGATATTTTAGTTGCGATTCATTAACACCCGAAGAATTAATGATGTTAAAAGACCTTTTTGATATTCGAGTTCTTCATGTCTCTAACAAATTCAATGTTGGATTGCAAGGTAATATCAACACTGATGTTTTACAAGATTCGTTTTTTAAAAATGTCGATTTCATTCATGAATATAACTCGTATACCGTAGGGATGGGAGTCTGACGAGTAAAACTCATTAGGATTATCAGAATTCGGACAATGCATTGCAAAAATGACATACAAAGAGAGATGTGTGCAGGTACTTAGCCGCGAGGGGCATGGCGAAGCCATACAGAAAGTACCAGTATTCAGAACTCCAGTGAAAGCGGCATAGTGGCCGCCTGCTCAGGAGTTTTGCTATGACCCGTAATCGTGCTGAACGTCGCCACCCTATGATGCGATTAAAAAAACTCATCGTCGCGCTGATGATTGACGTCAATGCTATCGGATGATGCCGGGGGTGTTCCGGAAGGAATTCCTTGTTTCCCGAACTGTTACCAACAAAATTATAACGATGAGCAAGTAAAGACCGGTTGGTGGCAGTACTGACCGGTCTGTGATGAAAGATTAATTTCACCTTAAATCCTGGTGCTGTTAGGATGCTGACGTTTTTCGGCTACACCATTCAGATTATGCAAATAAATATCCCTGAATATAATATATTCATAGCACCCATAACTCATCCTGGGCGATAACTAAACCATTTTTGAGTAATAAATGAAACAACTGCAACGCTCTTATTATTTCTGGAAAACGCCTCGCAAAAACAAAATGACATGCAAAAATCCGCATTTTTTTAAATGCTTTTCCGGCGTAATTTTCGCACATACATTAATGAGTAATATATGTAAGGTGGTGGTAATGGCGATGAATACGGTTTTTCTTCATTTATCAGAAGAGGCAATTAAACGGCTGAACAAGCTTCGGGGCTGGCGTAAGGTTTCACGATCTGCAATTTTACGCGAAGCGGTTGAGCAATATCTGGAGCGGCAGCAATTTCCGGTGCGTAAAGCAAAGGGAGGCAGGCAAAAGGGGGAGGTAGTTGGTGTTGATGATCAGTGTAAGGAGCATAAGGAATGAAAAAAAATTTTCATTCTTGAATATAAAAAACAGATGCCCTTATTCTGGTATTAATACAAGGCTGTTTTACTTGAACTTATAATAACTGCAACTGTTACATCGTATCTGGAAAACGCCTCGCAAAAATAAAAAATGATGCGTAAATGAGCTTTCTTTAAAGATTCGGCAAGGGTACTTTTCTCTCCATAGATTCAAAAATGATATTGGCGAGATATTTATGAACTCTCTGGCAGGTATAGATATGGGCAGAATTTTACTCGATTTATCGAATGAGGTGATTAAGCAACTTGATGATCTCGAGGTGCAGCGTAATCTTCCTCGTGCGGACCTATTAAGGGAAGCGTTAGATCAATACCTGATAAATCAATCGCAAACAGCAAGAACCAGTGTTCCTGGCATCTGGCAAGGGTGTGAGGAAGATGGTGTCGAATATCAGCGTAAGCTGCGCGAGGAATGGTAATGGGAAAAAATGATGTCAATCAGATTGCTGACAACGTGCGCGTTGTTCATGCCGGATGCGGCGTGAACGCCTTATCCGGCCTACAAAGTCATGCAAATTCAATATATTGAAGTTTATTGGTAGGCCTGATAAGCGCAGCGCATCAGGCAATCATACGCTTGTCATCAATGACATACCCATAACCTTATCGATGTGTTGGAGGGAAGAACGAGGCAAACAGACAATTGCGGCATGATCTTGAATGGGTAACGCGGAATACGAGAGATGGTGTCGTCACACCCTATGAGCTGTAATCCGGGCGACCTGCGCCACCCGGAAAACGTCAGAGATTACTCTCCTTCACCCGGAAACAGGAACGGGTTAATGGAACTACGGGCGTAGCCTTCTTGCTCCATTCGCGCGTCCAGTACCAGAGAGGCGAGGTCATCTGCCACGGCTTCAACTTTCGGTTCTTTTTCCTGATAAAGAATCTTCAGGTAAGTGCCGCAGTCATCGCAGCTTTCGGCTTTAATCGCGGCCTGTTCGTCATCCAGCGACCAGTAATGCAGTTTGCCGCTCTGCTCGCAGTTGCTGCATTTTACGCGCACTACGTGCCATTCGGTTTCACACAGGTTGCAGTGCAGGTAACGCAGACCCTGAGTGGTGCCAATTTGCACCATGCTGGACACCGGCATAGAGCCACATACCGGGCAATATTGACGTTGTTCGCCGTATTCAGCGCGGGCTTTGCCGGGGATCAGATTGGCCATCTGCGCCCAGTAGAGCGACAGCGCAGCCCAGATAAACGGCGCTTTATCGCTGCTGACGGACGAGAAATCAGAGGCAAACAGCGCGCTGGCCATATCTTCCAGCTCCTGAGTCGATGCCTTCTCCAGATTCTCAATCACTGCCAGCGCCGGGCCGCTCATTTCAGGTTTCAGCTCAGCAATTAGCGCCATCAGCAGCTTTTGCCAGTGCTTATCACGCGGCAGAACGTGAATATCCAGCGGGGGCTTGCCCTGTGCGCTGGCTTCTTTAATGCGCGCGGTCAGATCCATCTCCAGCGGATGGTCGTACAGCACCACTTCCTGGGCGTGGGCGATAAGCGCAGCAAAGCACAGGTAATCACCCAGCGGATTATTTTCTGCCAGCTCGCGCAGACGCTCGGCGCGGCGGTTGTATAAATTCTTGAGCCGAGGGAACAATAACGGCGGAATCATATCCGCCGTACGTTTCTCGCTCGAACCCAGCTCATCTTGCGGGATTATGCGAATACTCATTCAGCTTTCTTTTCCGTTGTCTTGCGGACCTCACGGTACCAGCGCGGGTGATGTTTCTTCGCCCAGGCGCTGGTAACCCATCCTTCCACCATGGCGGTAATCGTGCCTTTCACCCAAAGGGCGGCGTAGATATGCACCATGATAACCACAATTAACGCCACTGCGGCAAATGAATGCAGCATTAACGCGAATCGGATCACCGGGATTGAGAAAGCAGGCGCAAAATAAGGACGCCAGATAATCACGCCGCTCACCAGCAGCAGAACCAGGAAAATAATCGCCGCCCAGAAAACGCATTTCTGACCGAAGTTATAACGCCCGGTGTCACCTACTTCCTCGTTGACGACGATCTTACGAATATTCTTCGCCCAAAAGATATCATCCCGATTGATTAGGTTTTGATGCCAGTAACGGAAAAACATGATGATGAACGAGGCAAACATAACCACGCCGACAAACGGGTGCAGAATTCGCGCCAGCTGCGGTGTGCCCATGATTTGCATCAACCAGTTGAAGGACGGGAACAAAAAGCCCAGCCCGCTCACCGCCGCCAGGATGAAGCAGAAGGCGGTGATCCAGTGGTTGATACGTTCCGGCGCGGTGTAGCGCACGATGGTGTCACGTCGTTTCATTTGCGCTCCTCGTCTTTCTCTTCGTGCAGATTATTCTCTTCCTCATCCGCACGGTTCGGACCGACACCCACGTAGTGGAAGATACTGGCCGCAAAGGTAGCCGCAAAGCCAACAGCCGCGAGCGGTTTCCAGATGCCTTTCCAGAATTTCACGGTTTCGCTGATTTCCGGGTTCTCCGGCAAGCCATGATACAGATTTGGCTTGTCAGCATGGTGCAGCACGTACATGACGTGTGTACCACCGACGCCTGCCGGATCGTACAGACCCGCATTGTCGTAACCGCGGGTTTTCAGCTCAGCAACGCGCTCGCTCGCCAGCGTTTTCATCGACTCTTTCGTACCGAAGTGAATCGCGCCCGTTGGGCAGGTCTTCACGCAGGCTGGTTCTTGCCCAACCACCACGCGGTCAACGCACAGCGTACATTTGTAGACGCGGTTGTCTTCCGGGTTGAGGCGCGGAATGTCGAACGGACAGCCCGCAATGCAATAACCGCAGCCAATGCACTGCTCGGACTGGAAGTCGACGATACCGTTGGCATACTGAATAATTGCACCTTCCGCCGGGCACGCTTTCAGGCAGCCTGGATCGGAACAGTGCATACAGCCGTCTTTGCGGATCAGCCATTCCAGTTTGTCGTTCTGCTCCACTTCCGAGAAGCGCATTACCGTCCACGATTTGGCGCTTAAATCATTGGGGTTGTCGTACACCCCAATGTTATTGCCGACGGTATCGCGAATGTCGTTCCACTCTGAACACGCCACCTGACAGGCTTTACAGCCGATACAGGTGGTAACGTCGATGAGTTTCGCCACTTCTTCCTGGAAGTCCCGCGCCTGAGGCGCGGGGGTCAGACCGTTAGTCGCGGAACGACGAATGATATCTTGAGATTGATAAGCCATATGTCGTCTCCGTTACACCTTTTCCACATTCACAAGGAAGGACTTAAACTCCGGCGTCTGCGTGTTCGCATCACCAACGAATGGCGTTAAAGTATTGGCAATAAAGCCTTTTTTAGCTACGCCTTCATAGCCCCAGTGAATCGGAATACCGATGGTATCGATATCTTTGCCGTTCGCTTTCAGCGTGCGAATACGTTTGGTCACCACCGCTTTGGCTTTGATATAGCCACGGTTGGAGGAGACTTTCACGGTATCGCCCTGGGCAATGCCAAGTTTATTCGCCAGCGACTCCCCGATTTCCACAAACTGCTCTGGCTGCAAAATCGCGTTCAACAGCGCGTGTTTGGTCCAGTAGTGGAAGTGCTCGGTCAGACGATAGGTGGTTCCGACATACGGGAACTTATCGGCTTTACCCAATGCTTCGGCGTCGTCTTTAAAGATACGTGCAGCCGGGTTCGAGATAACGTTTGGATGCAGCGGGTTAGTTCCCAGCAGCGTTTCAAACGGCTCGTAGTGTTCCGGGAACGGACCTTCCGCCATCTTATCGAGGGCAAACAGACGCCCCATGCCTTCCTGCTGCATGATAAACGGCCCGACGCCGCTACCCGGAGGCGCTGCGCTGTAGTCCGGAATATCCCAGCCGGTCCACTTAGTGCCGTCCCATTTCAGCAACTGACGCTTCGGATCCCACGGGTTACCCTGCGGATCTGCGGAGGCGCGGTTATACAGAATGCGGCGGTTAAGCGGCCATGCCCATGCCCAGCCCAGCGTGTTACCGAGGCCAGACGGATCGGCGTTATCACGACGCGCCATCTGGTTGCCTTCCGGCGTCCAGCTACCGGCGAAAATCCAGCAGCCACAGGAGGTTGTACCGTCATCGCGCAATTGGGCGAACGAGCTAAGTTGTTGGCCTTTCTTGACGATAACCGCACCGGTTGCCGGATCGGTAATATCGGCCAGCGCCTTACCGTTGCTCTCCATCGCTACTTCTTCCGACTTCGGCTCATGCGGAATGGCGTAGTTCCAAGTCATGTTCAGCACCTGATCCGGGTTCGCGCCACCCTGTTCGGCATACATCTTGCGCAAGCGCAGGAAGATACCGGAGAGGATCTCACCGTCAGTCAGCGCAATCCCCGGGGCGTCCGCACCTTTCCAGTGCCACTGCAACCAGCGACCTGAGTTAACGATTGAACCGTTCTCTTCTGCGAAGCAGGTCGATGGCAGACGGAACACTTCGGTCTGGATCTTCGACGAGTCAACTTCGTTCAGCTCACCGTGGTTCTGCCAGAAGTTAGAGGTTTCAGTGTTCAGTGGGTCGATGGTGACGAGGAACTTCAGTTTCGACAGACAACCGATCACTTTGTTTTTGTTCGGGAATGAGGCAACAGGGTTAAAGCCCTGGCAGATATAGCCATTGACCTTGCCCTCTTTCATCATCTCGAAGTATTGCAGGACGTCGTAGCCTTTATCCCACTTCGGCAACCAGTCAAAGCCCCAGCTATTTTCCGCCGTCGCTTTATCACCAAAGAAGGCCTTCATCATAGAGACGAAGAATTTCGGGTAGTTGCCCCAGTAGTTTACCTGGCCTTCCAGCAGCGGTTTTGGCGTGTTGGCGGTAAGGTAGGTTTGCAGATCGGTCTGCTTCTCGCTTGGCAGCGTCATGTAACCTGGCAGACTCTGCGACAGTAGCCCCAGGTCCGTCAGCCCCTGAATATTGGAGTGACCGCGCAGGGCGTTAACGCCGCCGCCGGCCATCCCCATATTGCCGAGCAGCAGCTGGATCATCGCCATCGTACGAATGTTTTGCGCACCAACGGAGTGTTGCGTCCAGCCGAGGGCATACAGGAACGAGGCAGTTTTATCGTGAGCACTGGTTTCTGCGATGTATTCGCAGACTTTCAGGAACGCGTCTTTTGGCGTACCACAGATGTTTTCAACCACATCTGGCGTGTAGCGGGAAACGTGCTGTTTCAGCAAGTTCCACACGCAGCGCGGATGTTGCAGCGTGGTATCGCGTTTGGCGAAGCCGTTTTCGTCCAGTTCATAAGTCCAGGAGGATTTATCGTACTTGCGTTTTTCCGCGTCGTAGCCGGTGAACAGGCCATCTTCAAAGCCGTAATCCTCACGCACGATCAGGCTGGCGTTGGTATAGGCTTCGGTGTATTCGTGGTTGAATTTTTCATTGTTCAGCAGGTACAGCAATACGCCTGACAGGAAAGCAATGTCAGTACCGGAACGAATAGGGGCATAGTAGTCAGCTACCGCCGCCGTACGCGTAAAGCGAGGATCGATCACAATCAGCTTCGCGCCGTTGTGAATTTTGGCTTCCATCGCCCAGCGGAACCCGACCGGGTGAGCTTCAGCGGCGTTACCGCCCATCACCACGACGAGGTTGGCGTTCTTGATGTCGACCCAGTGGTTGGTCATCGCACCGCGACCAAATGTTGGAGCAAGACTTGCTACCGTTGGTCCGTGTCAGACACGCGCCTGGTTGTCGACCGCGAGCATACCCAGCGCGCGGGAGAATTTTTGCGTTAAATAGCCGGTTTCGTTACTCGACGCGGAAGCACACAGCATCCCGGTGGAGAGCCAGCGGTTAACAGTCACGCCTTCGGCGTTTTGCGCAATGTAGTTAGCATCGCGGTCTTCTTTCATCAGTTTGGCGATGCGATCAAACGCCTCTTCCCAACTGATTTGCTGCCATTTATCAGAACCTGGCGCACGGTATTCCGGAAACTTCAGACGGCTTTCGGAGTGGATGAAATCCACCAGGCCAGCGCCTTTCGGACAAAGTGCACCGCGGTTGACCGGGTGATCCGGATCGCCTTCGATATGGAAGATAGATGCTTTGGCGTTTTTTGCTCCGTCACCGAGGCTGTACATCAACAGCCCACAGCCTACGGAACAATAGGTGCAGGTATTACGGGTTTCGCGGGTGCGCAGCAGTTTATACTGCCGGGTTTCCGCGAGTGCTACGCTGGGTGCAAAACCCAGTGCCGCTGCCGTGGTGCCTGCCATACCGCCAGCGCAGATCTTAAAGAACTGCCTTCTGCTGACCTGCATGGATTGCTCCTTGTTTCGACATTGTCACGTCCCATTTACATTCGCTTGCTGCGTGTGCAGGGAGTGGGAGTTATTTTTCTTTGCGGAAGGGGCCGCAAAGGTCCAGAATTGGCTCAATTTCCCTCCATCTAGGAAGGGTTTGTAACAGAATACCATAATGTTGGTGTGTGTGTTCTTATCTGGTTAAGAGAAAGTGAAAAAAACACAGCGAAAAGAAATCGAAAATGTGACAAATATCACAGGTGTTCGTCAAATTGAGTTATGGCGGCGTGATGATTTACAACACCCACGGTTAGATGAGGTCGCGGAAGAAGTTCCCGTTGCGCTGGTCTACAACGGCATTTCGCATGTGGTGATGATGGCGTCGCCCAAAGACCTTGAGTACTTTGCGCTCGGTTTTTCGCTTTCCGAGGGGATAATAGAAAGTCCGCGCGATATCTTCGGCATGGATGTCGTTCCTTCCTGTAATGGTCTTGAAGTACAAATTGAGCTTTCCAGCCGCCGCTTTATGGGGTTGAAGGAGCGCCGCCGGGCGCTGGCGGGACGTACGGGCTGTGGCGTATGCGGCGTGGAGCAACTTAATGACATCGGAAAACCGGTGCAGCCGCTACCGTTCACCCAGACGTTTGATCTCAACAAACTGGATGATGCATTACGTCATCTCAACGATTTTCAGCCAGTGGGGCAACTGACTGGTTGTACTCACGCCGCTGCCTGGATGTTGCCATCTGGCGAACTGGTCGGCGGGCATGAAGACGTGGGTCGCCATGTGGCGCTGGACAAACTGTTAGGCCGCCGGTCACAAGAAGGGGAAAGCTGGCAGCAAGGTGCGGTACTGGTTTCCAGTCGTGCCAGTTATGAAATGGTGCAAAAGTCGGCGATGTGCGGCGTAGAGATTTTGTTTGCGGTGTCTGCCGCGACCACGCTTGCTGTAGAAGTGGCTGAGCGCTGTAATCTGACACTGGTAGGTTTTTGTAAACCGGGTCGGGCAACGGTTTATACCCATCCGCAGCGTTTGAGCAATTAATTAAAATAAGTCCTGCGATATATATTAAATTGCAGGACTTATTCATTTCGTGAAT
>NZ_JBQZXC010000097.1:0-14039 GCF_053555815.1 Shigella sp. SIG6
GCAGGAGACCAAACCATCACAATTCAGTACGCGGGGTTTTACCCCCGCGTGGTGGCTACTTCTTCGATTCGTAAGCGAGAACTGCCTTAAACTCCATACCACGTTCTCTGATACTCAACTCACATAACGAGTCACCTACCATCAATGTGAATCCCAGTACTGTACAACACAGTACGATGATTGCCACAAGGGCATATTTTGTCAGCATGTCTTGCCTCCCTGCAAAGAAGAGACTAACATCCGAATTGCTACGTTCGAACGCGAGCCTCAGGTTGATAGAAATATCGCCTGGGGCTTTTGTCCATCTGGAACCTCGCGAATGCTTAACGCCAGACAGCCTCAAGCACCCAACGCCATTCTATACCTGTTAATTTTCCCTGCGATGTTCACCTTTAAATGCCGGAATGCTGCTCGCAAAATAAAAACGCCCCCATCATTTCTGACAGAGGCGTTTAATTTATCCGGCAATATTTACCCTTCGTGTAATCCACATTCCCTTTTTAAGCCAAAGAAACGCGTTTCTTCTTCCGCCATGCCGGGTTCCCATTTACGGGTTGTATGGGTATCGCCCACCGATAAATATCCTTCGTCCCATAATGGGTGATATTTCAGGCCATGTTTTTGCAGGTACTGATAAATAGTTCGGTTATCCCAGTCGATAATCGGCAGCACTTTAAATACGCCACGCTGAATTGCCAGCACCGGTAAATTGGCACGGCTGCCGGATTGTTCACGCCGCAGGCCAGCAAACCACGTTTGCGCATTCAGTTCTTTCAGCGCCCGGTTCATCGGTTCGACTTTGTTGATGTCATTGTACTTTTCAATGCCTTCAACGCCCTGTTCCCACAGTTTGCCGTAGCGTGCTTCCTGCCAGGCGGCGCTTTCGGTAGCGCGGTACACTTTCAGGTTGAGCTTGAGTTTGTCCGTTAACTCGTCAATAAAGCGGTAGGTTTCCGGGAACAGATAGCCGGTGTCGGTGAGGATCACCGGAATATCCGGGTGAATCTGATTCACCAGATGCAGGCTCACCGCCGCCTGAATGCCAAAGCTGGAAGAAAGTACATATTCACCGGGCAGATTATCCTGCGCCCAGGCAACGCGGCCTTCAGCGTCCAGTTTTTCCAGTTCGGCGTTAGTTTCTGCCAGCGCCAGAATGCGATCTACCTTCGGCAGTTCGTTCAGGGCGTTTAGATCGAGTTTGGACATAGATTCCTCACTGTTTGCCTTGCCTGATGCGACGCTCACGCGTCTTATCAGGCCTACAAGACCGGGCTGATGGTTAATCCCACAAATCGCGCGCCGGATCGAGCACCGGGCGAATGATGCCCGCACGCACCGTAAAGTCGCCGAAGCCTTCACCCGCTTCGCGCTCTTTCGCCCAGCGCCCTATCAGTTCATCAAGCGACGCCAGGATTTCCGGCTCGGTGATGTTTTCTTTATACATCCGTGGGATACGTGTCCCAATGCGGTTGCCGCCAAGATGCAGGTTGTAGCGACCCGGTGCTTTACCCACCAGGCCCACTTCCGCCAGCATCGCGCGACCACAACCGTTCGGGCAGCCTGTTACACGCATCACGATATGCTCATCGCTGACACCATGTTTCGCCATTAAATTATCGATGTTGTCGATAAAAGACGGCAGGAAACGCTCCGCTTCCGCCATCGCCAGCGGGCAAGTCGGGAATGACACGCAGGCCATCGAGTTTTCACGCTGCGGCGTGACGGCATTCATTAACCCGCTCTCTTTGGCAATTTTCTCGATCTTCGCTTTCTCGCTTTCCGGCACACCGGCGATGATCAGATTCTGGTTCGCCGTAATGCGGAAATCACCTTTGTGGAGCTTCGCGATCTCCAGCAGGCCAGTTTTCAGCGGACGCCCCGGATAATCAAGGATGCGACCATTTTCGATAAACAGCGTCAGGTGCCAGTTATCATCAATGCCCTTAACCCAGCCAATACGATCGCCGCGCCCTGTAAATTCATACGGGCGGATCGGTTCAAATTTGATCCCCGCGCGACGCTCCACTTCCGCTTTAAACGTCTCAACCCCCACGCGCTCCAGTGTGTATTTGGTTTTGGCATTTTTACGATCGGTTCGGTTACCCCAGTCACGCTGAGTTGTCACGACGGCTTCCGCCACCGCTAGCGTATGCTCTAGCGGCAGATAGCCAAACTCACTCGCCGTGCGGGCGTAGGTTTTCTTGTTACCGTGTTCGATAGAAAGCCCACCGCCCACCAGCAGGTTGAAGCCCACCAGCTTGCCGTTTTCCGCGATCGCCACGAAGTTCATGTCGTTGGCGTGCAGATCAATATCGTTCTGCGGCGGGATCACTACCGTGGTTTTGAACTTACGCGGCAGGTAGGTCTGACCAAGGATCGGTTCTTCATCGGTGGTGGCGACTTTTTCCTGATCGAGCCAGATCTCCGCATACGCGCGGGTACGCGGCAGCAGATGTTCAGAAATCTTCTTCGCCCACTCGTACGCTTCTGCGTGCAGCTGCGACTCGTAAGGGTTCGAGGTGCAGAGTACGTTACGGTTCATGTCGTTAGCAGTCGCCAGCGCATCAAGACCGACCGAGTGCAGCATCTGGTGCACCGGTTTGACGTTCTTTTTCAGAATGCCGTGGAACTGAAACGTCTGGCGGTTGGTCAGGCGAATGCTGCCATAGATGGTGTTTTCACCGGCAAATTTATCGATCGCCTGCCACTGTTTGGTGGTGATAACTCCACCCGGCAGACGGCAGCGCAACAGCATCGCGTGGCGCGGCTCCAGCTTCTGTTCAGCACGTTCGGCGCGGATGTCGCGGTCATCCTGCTGATACATGCCGTGGAAGCGGATCAGCAGGAAGTTATCGCCCTTAAAGCCGCCGGTCAGACCGTCGTTTAAATCTTCCGCAATGGTGCCGCGCAGGTAGTTGCTTTCAAGCTTCATGCGCTCGGCGTCTGTCAGTTTTCCTTCGACCACTAAAGGCCCTGGATGTTTTTCGCTCATTAGTAGACATCTCGCTGATAACGGCGCTCTACGCGCAGCTCACTTAAAAATTCATCCGCCGCTTCGGTGTCCATGCCACCAAATTCGGCAATCACTTCCAGAAGTGCCTGCTCAACGTCTTTCGCCATGCGATTAGCGTCGCCGCAGACATAAATGTGGGCACCGTCATTGATCCAGCGCCACAGCTCCGCGCCCTGTTCGCGCAGTTTATCTTGTACGTAAACTTTTTCTTTTTGGTCGCGCGACCAGGCGAGATCGATCCGCGTCAGCACACCCTCTTTGACGTAGCGCTGCCACTCCACCTGATACAGGAAGTCTTCCGTAAAATGCGGATTGCCAAAGAACAGCCAGTTTTTACCTGGCGCTTCGTCAGCGGCGCGTTGCTGCATAAAGGCGCGGAACGGCGCAATACCGGTGCCTGGGCCAATCATAATCACCGGGGTTTCCAGGTTAGCGGGCAGGCGGAAGTTATCGTTATGTTCGATAAATACGCGGACTTCGCCCTCTTCTTCCACGCGGTCAGCGAGGAAGCTGGAGGCACCACCGGCACGGGCGCGGCCTTCCACGTCGTAACGCACCACACCAACGGTGACGTGTACTTCGTTCTCGACTTCCGCCTGCGAGGAGGCAATGGAATAGAGACGCGGGGTCAGCGGGCGCAGCAGATTAATTAGCGCTTCGGCATCAAGCTGTGCCGGGGAGAAACGCACCATGTCAACAATCGGCGTCGTCGCGGCGTAATGCTGTAACTTCGCTTTATCGCCCACCAGCGGCAGCAGTGTTTCACTGCGGGTAAGCGTGGCGTAATTCTCAACAATGTTGGCGGTGTTGACGGTCAGTTCGAAGTGCCACTGTAGCGCTTCGTTCAGAGGCAACGTTTTGCCCTCGACAGTGACAGGTTCATCGCCTGTCAGCCACAGCAGTTCGACAAGTTCTTTCACCAGTGCCGGATCGTTCTGATACCAGACGCCCAGCGCGTCACCCGGCTGGTAACGCAGGCCCGAGTCGCCTAAGTCAATTTCGATATGGCGAACGTCTTTTTCAGAGTTACGCCCAGTAATTTTCTGGTTAACAGAGAGGCTAGCCACCAGCGGCGCGTCTTTGCTGTACGGGCTGGTGTGGATTTCATTTACCGCGCCAGTAGCGACGGATTGCGAAGGTGCCGCGACAGGCGCACGCGATTTAAGCGCATCAACCACGCGGGCGCGCCACTCGCTGGCAGCAGCCTGGTATTCAACATCAGCATCGACACGGTCGAGCAGGCGTTCACCACCCAGTTCCGCCAGCTTGCTGTCAAAATCTTTCCCGGACTGGCAGAAAAATTCATAAGAGCTATCGCCGAGGCTAAACACGGCAAACGCGGTGTTTTCCAGCTTTGGCGCTTTTTTGGAGAACAGGAACTTATGCAGCGCGACGGCTTCTTCCGGCGGTTCCCCTTCCCCTTGCGTTGACGTCACTACGATGAGCAGTTTTTCGCTGGCGATTTGTTTGAATTTATAGTCGCCCGCGTTCACCAGCTTAACGTTCAGTTTTGCTGCTAATAAATCATCGCGTAATGCTTCAGCAACCCGGCGCGCATTGCCGGTTTGCGAAGCAGAGATAATCGTTATACCCGGCATTTCTGCGGCGGGCGCTGGCGTCACTGCAAGCGCAACAGGCTGCTGGTTGAGCACGCCCCAGAAATAGCCAGAAACCCAGGCAAGCTGGGTAGGCGTTAAATCGGTCGTGGCCGCCTGAAGGCGTGCCAGTTGCTCCGGGTTCAACGGAAGCAACGCGGAAGGTGGGACCTGTGTCGTCATGCGTCGTTATGTTCCAGTAAGCAAAGCTGTTTCTGCGCCCTGTCAGCGCCCATAAAACAGAAGAGAAGGTAAGGTTAACGGGGTGAACGGTGTGGATTAAAGACGGGATAGCGATAACTAATAACCAAATCGACTAACCTGTTTTAGCAATAGTCTTTAACAACAAAATAGATTAACCAACCTAATGAAAAACAAATGAATTTAGCCAATCATTAAGATAAATCAGCGATTTTGCGCAACAAAGTCGTTTTAGATAATGCGAAAAAACAGCCTTTCCGGTACTCTACGGCGGTTTTATCGTCCTGTAGAGAAATTATGATGTCCACCACGTTATTTAAAGATTTCACCTTCGAAGCCGCTCACCGCTTACCACATGTCCCGGAAGGGCATAAATGTGGTCGCCTGCACGGGCATTCCTTTATGGTGCGACTGGAAATTACCGGGGAAGTCGATCCGCATACGGGCTGGATTATCGATTTCGCTGAACTGAAAGCGGCGTTTAAGCCAACTTATGAGCGCCTCGATCACCATTATCTCAATGATATTCCAGGTCTGGAAAACCCAACCAGCGAAGTTTTAGCAAAATGGATTTGGGATCAGGTTAAACCCGTTGTGCCGCTGTTAAGTGCGGTGATGGTAAAAGAAACCTGCACCGCAGGGTGTATCTATCGCGGCGAATGATAAGAGTGTGTCGGCGGTCAATTTCCCTTTAGTAACGCTATGTTAGGGTGTTGTGTTCTGGATATCTGGGGCATGACATGGAAGACGACTGCGACATTATTATTATTGGTGCCGGTATTGCAGGCACCGCTTGCGCGTTACGCTGCGCGCGAGCGGATTTATCCGTTTTGTTACTCGAACGCGCTGAAATCCCCGGCAGCAAAAATCTTTCCGGCGGGCGGTTATATACCCATGCACTCGCGGAACTCCTCCCGCAATTTCATCTGACCGCGCCTCTTGAACGACGCATCACTCACGAAAGCCTTTCCCTGTTAACGCCGGATGGCGCAACGACGTTTTCCAGCTTACAGCCCGGCGGTGAATCCTGGAGTGTATTACGTGCACGGTTCGATCCGTGGCTGGTTGCCGAAGCCGAAAAAGAAGGTGTCGAATGCATCCCCGGAGCGACGGTGGATGCACTGTATGAAGAAAACGGCAGAGTCTGTGGCGTTATTTGTGGTGACGATATTCTCCGCGCCCGTTATGTGGTGCTGGCAGAAGGTGCCAACAGCGTCCTGGCTGAACGTCACGGGTTAGTGACTCGTCCTGCTGGCGAAGCGATGGCGTTGGGGATCAAAGAAGTGCTGTCGCTGGAAACATCCGCTATTGAAGAACGTTTTCATCTGGAGAATAACGAAGGCGCAGCGTTGCTGTTCAGCGGCGGAATCTGTGATGACTTACCCGGCGGCGCATTTCTTTATACTAATCAACAAACGCTCTCGTTAGGGATTGTTTGCCCGCTCTCTTCCCTTACGCAAAGTCGTGTTCCGGCAAGCGAGCTGCTGACTCGCTTTAAAGCGCATCCGGCAGTGCGCCCGCTTATCAAAAACACGGAATCACTGGAGTATGGTGCGCATCTGGTGCCAGAAGGTGGCTTGCACAGTATGCCGGTGCAATACGCCGGTAACGGCTGGCTGCTGGTGGGCGATGCGTTGCGCAGTTGCGTCAATACCGGAATTTCCGTGCGCGGCATGGATATGGCGCTGACTGGCGCACAGGCGGCGGCACAAACGCTAATAAGCGCCTGCCAGCACCGCGAGCCGCAAAATCTGTTTGCGCTTTATCATCACAACGTAGAGCGCAGCCTGCTATGGGATGTTCTACAACGTTATCAGCATTTTGCAACGCCCTGGCTGGTATCGGGCGTGGCCTGCGTTAATGCAGGATATTTCCCGCGATTTATGGGATCAGGGTGATAAACCTGTTCCACCGCTGCGCCAGTTATTCTGGCGTCATTTACGTCGTCATGGCCTGTGGCATCTGGCGGGCGATGTTATCAGGAGTCTGCGATGTCTGTAGCCCGTAATCTCTGGCGCGTTGCTGATGCGCCGCACATTGTTCCGGCTGACTCCGTTGAGCGTCAGATGGTACAACGGTTGATTAACGCCTGTCCGGTAGATCTTTTTTCTCTCACACAGGAAGGTGACTTACGTATTGACTATCGCGGCTGCCTGGAGTGTGGCACCTGCCGTTTGCTGTGTGACGAATCCACACTACAACAGTGGCGCTATCCGCCTTCCGGATTCGGCATCACCTACCGCTTTGGATAAATAATAAGGATAATTTATGCCCCTCTTACACCTGCTCCGCCAGAATCCGGTGGTTGCTGCCGTTAAAGATAATGCCAGCCTGCAACTGGCCATCGATTCTGAATGCCAGTTTATTTCCGTGTTGTACGGCAATATCTGCACCATCAGTAATATCGTTAAAAAGATTAAGAACGCCGGGAAATATGCTTTTATTCATGTTGATTTGCTGGAAGGCGCGTCAAATAAAGAAGTGGTGATTCAGTTTTTGAAACTGGTGACCGAGGCGGATGGAATTATCAGCACCAAAGCATCGATGCTAAAAGCGGCAAGAGCGGAAGTTTTTTTCTGTATTCATCGCCTGTTTATTGTTGATTCGATTTCGTTTCACAACATTGATAAGCAAGTTGCGCAATCGAATCCGGATTGTATTGAGATCCTGCCAGGCTGCATGCCCAAAGTGCTGGGCTGGGTGACGGAAAAAATCCGCCAACCGCTGATTGCTGGCGGGCTGGTATGCGATGAAGAAGATGCGCGTAATGCGATTAACGCGGGTGTCGTGGCGCTTTCCACCACGAATACCGGAGTCTGGACGTTAGCGAAAAAATTGCTTTGACGGGATAATCGTAACCAATTGAATTTGTTTTGATTTGTTGGCCGCACGCCACATCCGACATTCAGCGCCTGATGCGACGCTTAACGCGTCTTATCAGGCCTACAGGTCCCCAGTCCAGAACCGTAGGCTGGATCATCCGGCAGCACGTTATTGGCATTCTGCGTGAATGTTTGTCACCAGTGCCTCCAGCACCACTTTCCAGTCATCAACCACGCCAATATCTGCCTGTGAAAATACCGCTGCGCTGGCGTCATGATTAATCGCCACCACAAACTTGCTATTGCGTACGCCCGCCATTAACGCTGCTGCGCCGGAAGCGCCAACAACAATGCACACCTCAGGTGCCAGCAGATGTCCGGAAATACCAATCACTTTTTCAGCATCAACGCCACCGTTCATCACTCGCGCCCGACTGTAGCCCACTTCGGCTCCCAGCTTTTCTGCCAGCATAACGATTTCCTGGTTATCTGCCTCTCCGCCCTGCCCCACCACCAGCACCCGTCTGGCCTCAGCTAATGGGTCGCGGCTAACATTTTTCAGATCCTCTGTGCTAACCAGCCAGTCGGGAAGCGCACCTGGGACAATGTTCAGTTGCTGCATTCCAGAGGGCAACGTGGCGTTTTTCGCTGCTCCCGCCTGACGCGCTAGGGAAAGGCATAACGGGCGTTTTTCTGTTTGCAGCGTCGCCGTTAACGCATTTCCCCAGTGGGATTTGCGCATGCTTACGGTTGGAATATCTAACGAAGTCACCTGACAGATGCTTGCACCATGTAAACGCCAGGCCAGCCGGGTCGACAGTTCATCGCCAAACGTTCCCGGCGGAAAGAGAACAACGTCCGCAGGCGTTCGCTGCCACTGTTCCACCATCGCATCCAGCACCTGTTCCGCCACTACGGGCTGAGGTTCTATTTGCCAGTGCGCCAGCGTACAACCGCTGAAATCCTGCGCCGCCAGCCAGCTCGCTATTGCGGCATTCTCCTGATTTATTGTCACAATTGCGATATTCATGGCTGCATCCTTTGGCGTAAATAGTCCTGCCATAGCTTTTGAGCTTTTTCTGCTACCGTTTGCCCATCAATCAGCGTCGCTCCGCGTCGTTGCTCTGCTCTTGCCAGTTGCAGACACTGCATCGCTGGCATTTCGGCAGCAACAGTTTTACGGATAATTTCTGCTTTCCCCGCAGCCATTCGCTGGCGCATTCCCGGTACTGGCAAGGCCACTTCACCGCACTGACGCACGGCAATCACCGCAGGCAAGCGAACCCGGCAACAGCGCAACCCATGTTCAGTACGCTGTTCGAGGGTGATAAACAGCGCGTCGAGAGTGAAACGCTCCACCTGGGTGAAGCAGGGCCAGCCCAGCATTTCCGCCAGCAAAAATGGCGTTTGCCCATTCTGCCCTTCGCTGCTTTGGCAGCCGGTAATTATCAGATCCAGCGGATTCTGACGCTGCCATTCGGCAATATGGCGAGCGACAAATTCCGGCGCAAAGCGCAGATCTGCCGCCGTCTCCAGCAATACAGCTTCCTCAAACCCAAGAGCCATGAGATAGCGCAGCCAGTGCAACGCCCGTTCATCCCCCATGCTCAACGCGGTTAAAAACATCGGCGTACCGTTTTTTCTCTGCGCTAACAGCAGCGCGGCAGCGGCCTGTTCATCAGCACCGAGTAAACTTCGCAGTAGCGAAACATCCGGTCCGCTATTACCCTGAGCCGCCGCCTGCCACTCTTTTTCCGCCAGCATTCCGGCATCCGGTTCGGCTTTAAACGCTAACAGAATGTTCATTCGCACCTCCTACATTTCCCGCCGCCACCAGCGGGAGGGCTTTAGTTTCTGGTGCCCATAGCCAGGTCACAACAAAACCAACCAACAACACTGTCGCCAGGAGCAATAAGGTGACTTGCATTCCCCACTGCGCCAGCACCCACGGCAGCAGGCCAGTACTTACCGCCGCGCCAAGTCGACTCATGGCGGTGGCAAAACCGACGCCCAGCGAGCGAATGTCAGTAGGAAAACTTTCCGCAGGCAAAATGCCCACCAGATTACTGACTGCCGAAATGGTGGTGCTGAAGAGAACAAAAAGCAGCAGCGTTAATGAACTGCCGGAAGGCAAACAGGCCATTACTACCAGCGTTGCCGCCAGCAGCAAAAAACTTCCCAGCAAAAATTTGCGATGTGCCAGCAGGTGCGTCAGAACTAATCCCAGCAGCGCGCCCACAATTAACAACGCATTAAGCATCAGGCTGGCAGTCAGCGCATCTTCCAGACCAATAGTCTGGGCGATAGTTGGCAGCCAGGTATAAATCACAAACCATGGGATTACGAGGCAGACAAAGAAGACGCTGTTAAACGCCGTGCGCCGCCAGTAACGCGAAGAGAACAAGGTTTTGATGTGTTTATGGGTCGCCGTTACCACTTCATCGCCCAGTAAAACATGGGGACCAAAATAGCGATGCACGATAGCGTGAGCTTCTGCAAAACGCCCCTGGCACAGTAGCCAACGTGGCGATTCTGGCGTTCCCCAGCGTAATAACGTAATCAACAACGCGGGCAGAGCTGCCGATGCCAGCAACCAGCGCCAGGCCTCTGGGTTTTCGGAAATAAAGTGATGTCCGGCAATACTTGCCAACACATAGCCTACGGTCCACACCACGCTGAATGCGCCCAGCAAAATACCGCGATGGCGGCGCGGGGAAAATTCAGCCAGCAAGGTGTGACCTACTGAGTAATCGCCTCCCAGACCAATGCCGATCAAAATGCGCAGCCCAATAAGATGCTCTGGCGTGGTGGCAAAAAATTGCAAGAACGAAGCGAGCGTAATCAGCAAAAAGCTGAAGGTGAAGATTTTTTGCCGACCAATATGGTCGGAGATCCACCCAAGAACCAGGCTGCCAAGAAACAAACCAAGGAGCGCCGAGCCGCCGATCATTCCCGCCATAAACGGCGTCAGTTGCATGGCGGGCGTAAGTTGAATAATGGCGTAACCAATGACGCCGAGAACATAACCGTCGGTCAGGTGTGCGCCGAAAGTGAGCGCAGCAATTCGACAGTGAAAACGGTTAAGCGGTAAATCATCCATTCGCACCGGTGAAGTGTTCATCTTTACCCCTTCATTGTCCGGTAATAAGAACGGCTTCTCGCCTGAGAAGCCGAAAAGGCAACGCCCCGTCATCGCGGAACGCTGCCTGATACATTATTTTTCAATCGGATAGATAGTACCCGTATTCATAATGCCGTTAGGATCGAACTGCTTTTTCAGCCCTTCCAGCAACGCCCACGCGCTGCCGTGTTCCAGCTTGCTCCTGTGAACGCGATGTTTACCAATGCCGTGGTGGTGCACCATCGAACCGCCGAGGCGAATGGTTTCTTCGCAGATGATTTTGTTGAGCGGATTGTGGTACTTGTCGATTTCCTCTTCCGGCTTACAGTCAACAACGTTGTAGTCATAGACGAAGTACATGTTGGTGCCGTTCTGATAGCTATGAGAGGAGTGACCGCCCAGCATGGTGATGTCGTCGGCGTGCGGGAACTCAGTACGAATACGGTTAATAACGCTTTCGTAGATTTCGTGGATGCAGCTCCAGCAGCCGGACACTTCGGTGGTAAAGCCCATGTTGCCGGTTTTGAGGATCTGCACACGTTCGGCAGCCACTTTATCCGGTCCCCAGTTCAGGTTGTTAAACCAGGTTTCAATCAGTTTGCTGTCCACGCGCTGGCACTGCGGGTAGCGGGCAACGATTTCCGCAATCCCTTCGCCCGTCGCCTTCGCAATGCGAGGGTTACCTTCAGCCATAAAGATCAGCACACATTTTCCGTCGGCAAAATGGGTGAAGTGTTGGGTGCCATCTTCAGCGTCATACAAACGAGCGATCGACGGACGATACCCTTCCACCATGATTTCACGCAGGATGTTGAAGCCGGTTTTCATGTCTTCCAGGATATAGCCGTAGAAGAGGTTGTTTTCCGGGGTGTATTTAAAGATTTTCACTGTTACTTCAGTGATATAGCACAATGCACCTTCGTTGCCGATGATGATGTGACGAATGTCCGGGCCAGCCGCGCGGCGTGGCACGTTTTTAATGCGTGTGACGGTGCCATCTGCCAACACTGCCTCCAGACCAACGACCATATCTTCGATTGCGCCGTAGAGTGTGGAGAACTGCCCGATACTGCGGGTTGCTACCAGGCCGCCCATCTGCGCCAGCGGCTTTGACTGCGGAGAATGCCCCGTGGTGTAACCTTTTTCACGCAACGCGTTTTCCAGCACTTCCAGCGGAACACCACATTGCGCCGTCGCCTGCATATTCTCAATATCAATATTAATGATTTGATTCATGGCGGAGCCGTCGAGCACCACCGAGTTTTCTACAACAGTTTCCAGCCCACCTTCGGTGGCGGAAGCACCGGTACGCGGCACACCGTTAATTTTGTGCGCATTCATAAAATTCAGCACACGGGATACTTGCTCTGTGGAACCGAGTTTTACGACCGCTGCCGGAATCGGCAAAGTATAAATGCCATGAATATCCGGAAATTTACGAAAACGGTCAATACTGTTTTTCTTTAATACTGTTTCATCGGTAATTACGCGATCTGCACCAACAATTTCCTTTAGCTGGTCGACAATCGCTGCGCGAGATAAAGACATAGTAATTCCTTCCTGATAATAAAAATGGAATAATCATTAATAAGAGAAAACAGAAACCACCGTTATGGATTAGCGCACTAAATAACCGCCATCGACCACTAATAAATGCCCGTTGACATAATTCGATGCCTGACTTGCGAGAAACACGGCTGCGCCCATTAAATCCTGAGTATCGCCCCAACGGTTTGCCGGAATATGATCAAGAACGCGCTGATTGGTTTCTGGATTACTGCGTGTCGCCAGCGTAATATCTGTTGCATAATAGCCAGGGGCGATACCATTTACCTGAATATTATATTGACCTAGTTCATCACAATAAGCTTTGGTGAACCCGGCAAGAGCATGTTTAGTGGCAGAATATGCAGGTGACCATTGTCCACCTAAGTAAGAGAACAATGAACAGATATTAATAATTTTGCCGCTTTTCTGCGGGATCATAATTTTTGCCGCTTCATAGCTTAACTCGAATGCGGCGGTCAGGTTCACATCAATCATCGGATCCCAGTCGGCACGACCGAAGTCCAGCACCTTATTCAGCTTACAAATACCGGCATTGTTAACCAGAATATCGACGGTACCGAAGCGCTCACAGCAGGCAGCGATAATCTTCTGCGGTGCGCCTTCTGCGGTGATATCCACCTGCATGAAGTCCACTTCAATACCCTGTTTTTCAATCATTTCCTTTGTTTCGCCGTTATCTTTGACGAAGCTAGGAATAAAAATATTTGCGCCAGCTTTGGCCAACGCCATTGCAAATGCCTGACCTAAACCGCTATTCCCGCCGGTAACAATTGCTGTTTTACCTTTCAGGGAGAAAAAATCCATTGAGAACGCATTGAGAGATTCGATTGACATAGTTAGCTCCAATTTCCGTAAGGCAAAAAAAAAAGAAAGGTAACTTCCCCCGCGAGAGGGAAGTTACCTTTCTCATTATCTCTGGTAACTGGAGATAATTTTTAGCATAACGGCATAACTGCTAATGTGATCGTAATCACAGTGTGATATTCGTATTGTCAAATAGTTTTAAAAAGCAGAAGCGTGATTACTCTCACACAACACCTCTGCTTTCCATGTTATTTCTTATTGCAATTACTAGAGACCTGAGAAAAGTAATCCACCTGAAAGGGCGGCTTACTTTTCTCTTTTTTTTTGTCTATTACAAATGGGAATACGATATGCAACACAACTCATATCGCCGTTGGATAACCCTCGCGATAATTAGTTTTAGCGGCGGCGTTAGTTTTGACCTGGCTTATTTACGTTATATTTATCAAATTCCCATGGCGAAATTTATGGGATTCAGCAATACCGAGATAGGTTTAATAATGAGTACCTTTGGTATTGCGGCTATTATTCTTTATGCCCCCAGCGGCGTTATTGCCGATAAATTTTCACACCGCAAAATGATTACTTCCGCGATGATCATTACCGGATTACTGGGTCTGTTAATGGCAACGTATCCACCGCTGTGGGTAATGCTCTGCATTCAGGTCGCCTTTGCGATAACGACGATTTTAATGCTGTGGTCGGTGTCGATTAAAGCCGCCTCGTTGCTTGGCGATCATAGCGAGCAAGGGAAAATTATGGGCTGGATGGAAGGGCTGCGCGGCGTCGGTGTAATGTCGCTGGCGGTGTTTACCATGTGGGTCTTTTCTCGCTTTGCACCGGATGACAGCGCCAGCCTGAAAACAGTCATTATCATCTACAGTGTGGTTTACATCTTGTTGGGGATTCTGTGC